>NZ_JBICJS010000042.1:0-244303 GCF_043103305.1 Pseudomonas sp. YQ_5
CGATGCGCCGCGCGGGCGGCGCTCGGTCTCACGGGCACCACAAAAACCAAGGCGTGCACCCTAATGGTGCGCCGCCTCCAAAATTCGCATCTTAAGAGTGCACTTTCCCAGCCTACCCCAACGCCAAATGCCCGCAAACGCCCCCTTTTATCCCAGCCTCGCCATTTTCGGGCACTGGCATGCAATTTGCTCCCTTGTGAGGCAGGTAAGCTTGGCCGACTATCCGCGCCCGGCAACACCCTTTTTCCAGGGCAGCGGCCCACCGCGCTCTAGACCATCCGGAGGACAACATGTCGAAGTCGGTTCAACTCATCAAAGATCATGACGTCAAGTGGATTGATCTGCGTTTCACGGACACCAAAGGCACTCAGCACCACGTGACCATGCCGTCGCGTGATGCGCTGGACGAAGACTTCTTCGAAGTCGGCAAGATGTTCGACGGTTCCTCCATCGCTGGCTGGAAAGGCATCGAAGCCTCCGACATGATCCTGATGCCGGTTGACGAAACCGCCGTTCTGGATCCGTTCACCGAAGAGCCAACCCTGATCATTACCTGCGACATCGTCGACCCGTCGAGCATGCAGGGCTACGATCGCGACCCACGTGCAATCGCCAAGCGCGCCGAAGAGTACCTGAAGAGCACCGGCATCGGTGACACCGTATTCGCCGGCCCAGAGCCTGAGTTCTTCATCTTCGACGAAGTGAAGTTCCAGTCGGACATCTCCGGCTCGATGTTCAAGATCTTCTCCGAGCAGGGCTCGTGGATGACCGGCGCTGACGTGGAAGGCGGCAACAAAGGCCACCGTCCAGGCGTGAAAGGCGGCTACTTCCCGGTTCCGCCGTTCGACCACGACCACGAAATCCGTACTGCCATGTGCAACGCTCTGGAAGAAATGGGCCAGACCGTTGAAGTTCACCACCACGAAGTGGCGACTGCCGGCCAGAACGAAATCGGCGTCAAGTTCAACACCCTGGTGAAGAAGGCTGACGAAGTACAGGCGCTGAAATACGTCGTGCACAACGTTGCCGACGCTTACGGCCGTACCGCCACCTTCATGCCGAAGCCACTGTACGGCGACAACGGCTCGGGCATGCACGTGCACATGTCGATCTGGAAAGACGGCAAGAACACCTTCTCGGGTGAAGGCTATGCCGGCCTGTCCGACACCGCTCTGTACTTCATCGGCGGTATCATCAAGCACGGTAAGGCCCTGAACGGCTTCACCAACCCGTCGACCAACTCCTACAAGCGTCTGGTCCCAGGCTTCGAAGCCCCGGTAATGCTGGCCTACTCGGCTCGCAACCGCTCCGCCTCGATCCGTATTCCTTACGTTGGCAGCCCGAAAGCCCGCCGTATCGAAGCACGCTTCCCGGACCCATCGGCCAACCCGTACCTGGCCTTCGCGGCCCTGCTGATGGCTGGCCTGGACGGCATCCAGAACAAGATCCACCCAGGCGACGCGGCCGACAAGAACCTGTACGACCTGCCGCCAGAAGAAGCCAAGAACATTCCGCAAGTGTGCGGCAGCCTGAAAGAAGCTCTGGAAGAGCTGGATAAAGGCCGTGCGTTCCTGACCAAGGGCGGCGTGTTCTCCGACGACTTCATCGATGCCTTCATCGAGCTGAAGAGCGAAGAAGAAATCAAGGTCCGCACCTTCGTACACCCGCTGGAATACGAGCTGTACTACAGCTGCTGATCTGATTGGCGCCTCGCGCCGATGACATGATCACAACGGCCTCCCTCGGGAGGCCGTTTTTGTTTTCATACATGCGAATCAGAACGCCCCTACAAGCAGCAGTTGGTCAACTGCGCACAATCCATTCTCCCTCTGTATGGAGAACACCATGCGCCTGGCCATCACATCACTTTGCTTGCCGTTTGCCTTGATCGGCTGCATCGCTCCTGAAGCTTCCCAGCCTGAATTCAACCCACTCCTATCCAACATCGAGTACCGACTGGATCTGGCCAGCTCGGTTGCACTGCACAAGTGGGAACACAACCTTGCCGTAGCAGCGCCCGAGCGCGAGCGCGAAGTCCTTGCCCTGGTGCGCCAGCAGGCCGCCGACCATGACCTCAGCCCTGAACGCGCCGCCGCTTTCTTCAGCGACCAGATCGAGGCCAACAAGCTGATGCAGTACACCTTGCTCGATCACTGGGTCATGCTAGGGCAGAGTCCGTCAGCAACAGCCCTTGATTTGGTCGACCAACTGCGACCTCGTCTGGACAAGCTTCAAACAACGCTTCTGTTCGAGTTGGGGCGATTCGACCGGCACCCTCCAGTGGACTGCGCGCGTAAACTCGCCAACGCCCTGCACGCCCGCACCAATGACCCGATACGCCACCTAGCCCTGGTCCGCGCGACCGCACAGCTGTGCCCGAAACACTAGACGCGCCAATGCTCTATATTGGTGCATAACAACGTCAAACGCTCCGCCATGCACCCCAAAATAGGTCGCGCGGAGCGCCAGCTCAGCAAATTTTGATCCGATTGGGCGCAAATTCAGGCCTTTCTCAGCTATTTCCGCTTCTTTTCGGAGCCTTGGTTTGTTTCTTGCATTTTTTGCAGGAAGAGAGTCTCGCATCAGCGGATCCACAGCACGCCAGGATCTGGCCCCAAGTGCCAGGCAAGCGCCAAAAGAGGTCAACGACGCCTTATGACCATCAGCGATGCACAGCACCGTCTGCTTCTGGACAACCTGACCACCGCCACGTTGCTGCTCAACGCCGAGCTGCGCCTGGAGTACATGAACCCGGCCGCAGAAATGCTGCTGGCCGTCAGTGGCCAGCGCAGCCATGGGCAGTTCATCAGCGAGCTGTTCACCGAATCGACCGAAGCGCTCAGCTCGCTGCGCCAGGCGGTCGAGCAGGCGCACCCGTTCACCAAGCGTGAAGCGCAGCTTACATCGCTGACCGGGCAGACCATCACCGTCGACTACGCGGTAACGCCGATACTGCATCAAGGCCAGACCTTGCTGTTGCTCGAAGTGCACCCGCGGGACCGGCTGCTGCGCATCACCAAGGAAGAGGCCCAGCTGAGCAAGCAGGAAACCACCAAGATGCTGGTGCGCGGCCTGGCCCACGAAATCAAGAACCCCCTTGGCGGCATCCGCGGAGCGGCCCAGCTACTGGCCCGCGAACTGCCCGAGGAAGGGCTGCGCGACTACACCAATGTGATCATCGAAGAGGCCGACCGCTTGCGTAACCTGGTCGACCGCATGCTCGGCTCGAACAAGCTGCCGTCGCTGGCCATGACCAATATTCACGAAGTGCTGGAGCGGGTGTGCAGCCTGGTCGATGCCGAAAGCCAGGGGTGCATCACTTTGGTGCGCGATTACGACCCAAGCCTTCCGGACGTGCTGATCGACCGAGAACAGATGATTCAGGCCGTACTCAACATCGTGCGCAACGCCATGCAGGCGATCAGCTCGCAGAATGAACTGCGCCTGGGTCGCATCACCTTGCGCAGCCGCGCCCTGCGCCAGTTCACCATCGGCCACGTTCGTCACCGCCTGGTAGCGCGGGTAGAGATCATCGACAACGGCCCGGGCATCCCGCCAGAACTGCAGGACACCCTCTTCTATCCCATGGTCAGTGGCCGCCCGGACGGTACCGGGCTTGGCCTGGCCATTACCCAGAACATCATCAGCCAGCATCAGGGCCTGATCGAGTGTGAAAGCCACGCAGGCCATACCGCCTTCTCGATTTACCTGCCTCTGGAACAAGGAGCCACCGCCTCATGAGCCGAAGTGAAACCGTATGGATCGTCGACGATGATCGCTCCATCCGCTGGGTCCTGGAAAAAGCCCTGCAACAGGAAGGCATGACCACCCAGAGCTTCGACAGCGCAGACGGTGTCATGGGGCGCCTGGCACGCCAGCAACCCGACGTGATCATTTCCGATATTCGCATGCCTGGCACCAGCGGCCTCGACCTGCTGGCGCAGATCCGCGAGCAGCACCCACGCCTGCCGGTCATCATCATGACCGCCCACTCCGACCTGGACAGCGCCGTGGCTTCCTACCAGGGCGGTGCCTTCGAGTACCTGCCCAAGCCATTCGACGTCGACGAAGCGGTATCGCTGGTCAAGCGCGCCAACCAGCACGCCCAGGAGCAGCAAGGCCTGGATGTGCCACAGAACCTGGCGCGCACCCCGGAAATCATTGGTGAAGCCCCGGCGATGCAGGAGGTGTTCCGCGCCATCGGACGCCTCAGCCACTCCAACATCACCGTGCTGATCAACGGCGAGTCCGGCACCGGCAAAGAACTGGTGGCCCACGCCCTGCACCGGCACAGCCCGCGCGCAGCATCGCCGTTCATTGCCCTGAACATGGCCGCCATCCCCAAGGATTTGATGGAGTCGGAGCTGTTCGGCCATGAGAAAGGTGCCTTCACAGGTGCTGCCAACTTGCGTCGCGGCCGTTTCGAGCAGGCCGATGGCGGCACGCTGTTCCTCGATGAAATCGGGGACATGCCTGCCGACACCCAGACCCGCCTGCTGCGTGTACTGGCCGATGGCGAGTTCTACCGCGTGGGCGGCCACGTGCCGGTCAAGGTCGACGTGCGCATCATCGCCGCCACCCACCAGAACCTGGAGTCACTGGTGCAGGCCGGCAAGTTCCGTGAGGACTTGTTCCACCGGCTGAACGTGATCCGCATCCATATTCCGCGCCTGGCCGACCGCCGCGAAGATATCCCCGCCCTCGCCCGCCACTTCCTTGCCCGGGCCGCCCAGGAGCTGGCAGTCGAGCCGAAGATCCTCAAGCCGGAGACTGAAGAGTTCATCCGCAACCTGCCATGGCCGGGCAACGTGCGGCAGATGGAGAACACTTGCCGCTGGATTACCGTGATGGCCTCCAGCCGTGAAGTGCTGATCGGCGACCTGCCGCCAGAACTGCTGAACCTGCCACAAGACGCCGCGCCGGTAACCAACTGGGAGCAGGCCCTGCGCCAGTGGGCCGACCAGGCGTTAACGCGCGGCCAGACCAACCTGCTGGACAGCGCAGTGCCGAGTTTTGAACGCATCATGATCGAGACGGCACTCAAGCACACCGCCGGACGTCGGCGGGATGCCGCGCTGTTGCTGGGCTGGGGGCGTAACACCCTGACGCGCAAGATCAAGGAGTTGGGGATGAATGTGGCGGGAGGGGATGATGAGGACGGTGATGACCACTGAGTTCCGGGTTAATCCGTAGACCTCTGGGGCCGCTTTGCGGCCCCAGTCATTTCAGCCCCCCGATGCACCGATCCTGTGCCCGATGCACCTCACGAAGGCACAAACCCCCTCAAAAGCCGGCCAATTCGTCCTCAAAGCCCAGTATTCACGGGCTTTGCAAAACTGGCACGCCCCCTGCAATAAGCAATACATCTCCAATTTCGGGGGCCCTGGTACAGGCAGGCCGGGTGAACCCCTCTTTTATACGCAGCACCGCCCGTTTTGGGGACCTCGGTACAGGCAGGCCGGGACATCCCCCCTTTATACGCAGTACCCCTTTCGGGGACCCTGGTACAGGCAGGCCGGGATATCCCCTCTTTTATTCGTGCAGTTTCACTTGCACCCGCCAGCGCCCAGCGTCCTCTGCACCGGCCCATTCGCCGTGCAGGGGGCGCGCGGCCACCACCGTCAGCAACAAACCTTCCTTGCTGTGCTGTATCCGCCAGCTCACCGGCTTGCCCAGCAGGCTAAGCTGCCCTTGCTGAGCCTTGCCCTGGGCCTGGAACAGCAACGCCACCGTCCCTTCCACGTTCTCGCCATGCAGCTTGGGCTCTTCGTTGAACCAAAGCTCCAGGCCATCCTGCATCACCTGCACCTGCTGCAGCTCGCGCTCGTCAGGCGTAGTCAGGCGACCGATCATCAGCCCCACCATCAAGCCGACGATCGCCAACGACAACATCACCCGTGGGAAGGCCTTCGAACGCACGTCCGGTTCAGGGGTAGAATGCCCGTCATCTTCACGCTTGGAGCCGTGCATGTTTCACGTCATCCTTTTTCAACCAGAAATTCCGCCGAATACCGGCAACATCATTCGTCTATGCGCCAACAGCGGCTGCGCCCTGCACCTGATCGAACCCATCAGCTTCGAACTGGATGACAAGCGCCTGCGCCGCGCAGGGCTGGACTACCACGAGTATGCCACGCTCAAGCGCCACGAGAGCCTGGCCGGATGCCTGGAAAGCCTAGGCAACCCACGGTTGTTCGCCTTTACTACCAAGGGCTCGCACCCGTTCCACGAAGTGGCCTTCCAGCCGGGCGACGCCTTCCTGTTCGGGCCAGAGAGCCGCGGGCTGCCGGCCGAGGTGCTGGACAGCCTGCCGGCCGAGCATCGCCTGCGCCTGCCGATGCGGCCGGGGTGCCGTAGCCTGAACCTGTCCAATACCGTGGCGGTGACGGTGTATGAGGCGTGGCGGCAGAACGGGTTTGCCGGGAGCTGATGTGTCGCCTGTGCGGGCCTCTTCGCGGGCAAACCCGCTCCTACACAAGTCGAGGGAACGGCGCGATCCCCTGTAGGAGGGGGTTACCCGCGAAGAGGCCCGCACAGGCAACAAAAAAGCGCCCCGAGAGGCGCTTTCTGGATACCGGCAGTTATTACTGCACAGTCGGCGCTTCACCCGCTTCCTGCATACGCTGCATTTCTTGCGCGTACAGGGCGTCGAAGTTGACCGGCGACAGCATCAGCGCCGGGAACGAACCGCGGGTCACCAGGCTATCCAGGGCCTCACGGGCATAAGGGAACAGGATGTTCGGGCAGAACGCACCCAGGGTGTGGCTCATCGAAGGCGCATCGAGGTTGGCGATCAGGAAGATACCGGCCTGCTGCACTTCAGCAATGAAAGCCACTTCGTCACCGTTCTTGACGGTAACCGACAGGGTCAGCACGACCTCGTGGAAGTCGCCTTCCAGGGATTTCTGCTTGGTGTTCAGGTCCAGGGCAACGCTTGGCTCCCAGGTCTGACGGAAGATCTGCGGGCTTTTCGGGGCCTCGAACGACAGGTCGCGCACATAGATGCGTTGCAGGGAGAACTGCGGGCTGTTGTCTTCTGCAGCAGCGCCGTTGGTCTGTTGGTCAGTCATGTCAGATCCTTATCCTAATGTTTTTGAATGCAGTGCAAATCAGGCCGCCAGCAGCGCGTCGAGCTTGCCGGCGCGCTCCAGGGCATAGAGGTCATCGCATCCACCGACATGGGTGCTGCCGATCCAGATCTGCGGCACAGACGTACGGCCGGCTTTCTGACTCATCTCGACGCGAACCTGCGGCTTGCCGTCGACCTTGATTTCCTCGAAGGCCACACCCTTGCTCTCGAGCAGGTACTTGGCGCGCATGCAGTAGGGGCAGTAGTCGCTGGAATAGACGATGACAGGCTTCATATCACTTCACCAGGGGCAGGTTATCGGCTTTCCAACTGGAAACGCCACCGCTCAGTTTGGCGGCGTTGTAACCAGCTTTGAGCAGCTCGCGGCAAATAGTGCCGGACTGCTGGCCCATCGCGTCGACGACAATCAGGGTCTTCTCTTTATGTTTGCCCAACTCGGTCATGCGGTTGGCCAGTTTGTCCTGCGGGATGTTCACCGCACCGACGATATGACCAGCGGAGTATTCCTTGGCCGGGCGAATGTCGATAACCAGGGCCTTCTCGGCATTGACCAGGGCTGTCAGTTGGCCATTAGTCAGGCTCTGGCCACCACGACGGATTTCATTGATGAGCAACAGAACCAGCAGAATGAGGAAGATCGCAACCAGGATGTAGTGATCTGTCGCGAATTGAATCAGGTGAGCAACCATCAGCGGTGTTCCAGGCGATTGAAAATGCCGGCCAGTATACACAGCCCCTTGGTGCCACCAAAGCCCGGCGGGCCGGCCACAAAACCACCTTCATGTTGCTAGCACAGGTGCGCCGGTCGGTGGAATGGGACGAATATTCGCCGCGGGTGGCGTATTTGCCCTAAAATGCGTGTCTTTATCATCTTTGAACAACCGTGAGTTTGATTGATGACGAGCACGCCCAAACCCCTGGTCCTGATTATCCTGGATGGCTTCGGCCATAGCGATATCCCCGAACACAACGCCATCTTTGCCGCCAATAAACCGGTCTATGACCGCCTGTGCGCCACCCAGCCGCATGGCCTCATTTCCGGCTCGGGCATGGATGTCGGCCTGCCGGACGGGCAGATGGGCAACTCCGAAGTCGGTCATATGAACCTCGGCGCAGGTCGCGTCGTCTATCAGGACTTCACCCGGGTGACCAAGGCCATCCGCGACGGCGAGTTCTTCGAAAACCCGGTGCTGACCGGTGCTGTGGACAAGGCAGCCAGTGCTGGCAAGGCCGTACACATCCTCGGGCTGCTGTCCGATGGTGGCGTACACAGCCACCAGGACCACTTGGTGGCCATGGCCGAACTGGCCGCGCAGCGTGGTGCCGAAAAGATCTACCTGCACGCCTTCCTCGATGGCCGCGACACCCCGCCACGCAGCGCGCAGTCGTCCATCGAACTGCTCGACGCCACCTTCGCCAAACTGGGCAAGGGCCGCATCGCCAGCCTGATCGGCCGCTACTACGCCATGGACCGCGACAACCGCTGGGACCGCGTCAGCGCCGCCTACAACCTGATCGTCGACAGCGCTGCCGAGTACACCGCTGACACGGCTCTGGCAGGCCTGGAAGCCGCTTATGCCCGTGACGAGAGCGATGAATTCGTAAAAGCCACGCGCATTGGCGAAGCAGTCAAGGTCGAAGATGGCGATGCCGTGATCTTCATGAACTTCCGCGCCGACCGTGCTCGCGAACTGTCGCGTGCATTTGTAGAGCCAGACTTCACGGAATTCGCCCGTGCGCGCCTGCCGAAGATGGCGGCTTACATCGGCCTGACCCAGTATTCGGCGAAGATTCCGGCACCGGCGGCCTTTGCGCCGTCCAGCCTGAACAACGTGCTGGGCGAATACCTGGCGAAAAACGGCAAGACCCAACTGCGCATCGCCGAAACCGAGAAATACGCCCACGTCACCTTCTTCTTCTCTGGTGGCCGCGAAGAGCCGTTCGAAGGCGAAGAACGCATCCTGATCCCGTCGCCGAAGGTCGCCACCTATGACCTGCAACCGGAAATGAGCGCACCAGAGGTCACCGATCGCATCGTCGAAGCCATCGAACAGCAGCGCTTCGACGTCATCGTGGTCAACTACGCCAACGGCGACATGGTTGGCCACACCGGCGTGTTCGAGGCGGCAGTCAAGGCCGTCGAAGCGCTGGATACCTGCGTAGGCCGCATTGTCGAAGCGCTGGACAAGGTCGGCGGCGAGGCGCTGATCACCGCCGACCACGGCAACGTCGAGCAGATGGAAGACGAGTGCACCGGCCAGGCGCACACCGCGCACACTACCGAGCCGGTACCGTTCATCTATGTGGGCAAGCGCAACGTGAAAGTGCGTGCGGGCGGCGTGCTGGCCGACGTGGCGCCAACCATGCTGAAGCTGCTGGGGCTGGAAAAGCCGGTGGAAATGACCGGTACCTCGATTCTGGTCGACGCCTGATCGGCGACAAGGGGCTGCTTTGCAGCCCCAATTGCACATGAATTCCAGACAAACGCCCCCCTGCATCCGCAGCGAGGCGTTTTTTTTGCCTGCCCACGCGGGCATACTAGGCCAGTCTCCATCCTTGGTACGCCAAACCCCATGCTTCGCGCCCTGATCCTCCTAGCCCTGTCTTGCCTGCTCAGCCCGGCCTTCGCCGATGAGCGCGCGCAGACCCAGCAGCAACTGGATGCCACCCGCCAGGACATTGCCGAGCTCAAGAAAACGCTGAGCAAGCTCCAGGAAGAAAAGGCCGGTGTGCAAAAGGACCTCAAAACCACCGAAACCGACATCGGTAACCTCGAAAAGCAGGTGGAGGCCCTGCAGCAAGAACTAAAAAAGACTGAAGGCGAGCTGGAGCGCCTTGATACCGAGAAAAAAAAACTCCAGAGCGCCCGCGTTGAACAACAACGACTGATCGCCATTCAGGCCCGCTCGGCCTACCAGAACAACGGTCGCGAGGAATACCTCAAGCTGCTGCTCAACCAGCAGAACCCCGAGAAGTTCGCCCGCACCCTCACCTATTACGACTACCTGAGCAAGGCGCGCCTGGAGCAATTGCGCACCTTCAACGAGACCTTGCGCCAACTGGCCAACGTCGAACAGGAAATTTCCAGCCAGCAGCAACAGCTGTTGGCCCAGCGCGCCGACCTCGACAGCCGCCGGCAGGCGCTGGAAACCGAGCGCGCCAAGCGCCAGCAGGTACTGGCCAAGCTCAACAGCGATGTAAAGGACCGCGGTCAAAAATTGCAAGCGCGCGAGCAGGACCAGGCCGACCTGGCCAAGGTCCTGAAAACCATCGAGGAAACCCTCGCCCGCCAGGCCCGTGAAGCTGAAGAAGCGCGCAAGAAGGCCCTGCTGGCGCAGCAGGAAGCGGAAAAGCGCCGCAAGCAGGAAGCGCTGGCCGCTGCGGCTGCCCGCGACCAGGCCCGTGAGCCAGCGGAGCCGCCGAAAAAGGCCCGCACCACCCTCGGGCCGATGGTTTCCAGCGATGGCGCGAACTACGGCGGCGCATTTTCTGCTGCGCGAGGCAAACTTCCATGGCCAGTCAATGGTCGACTGCTGGCACGCTTCGGTGATGCCCGCGGCAGCGACGCCCGCGCCAAGTGGGACGGGGTGATGATCAGCGCCACACCGGGCACTCAGGTACGTGCCGTGCACGGCGGGCGTGTGGTATTCGCGGACTGGTTGCGCGGCGCCGGGCTTCTGGTCATTCTCGACCATGGCAACGGTTACCTGAGCCTGTACGGCCACAACCAGAGCCTGCTCAAGAATGCCGGTGATATCGTCAAGGCCGGTGAGGCCATTTCCACCGTTGGCAACAGCGGTGGCCAGGAAGCGGCAGGCTTGTACTTCGCTATCCGCCAGCAGGGCCGCCCTACCGACCCTTCGCAGTGGTGCCGAGGCTAGTTAAATTTCTACGGCGCAGCTTGAGTGCTGCACCGATGCTCCCCAAGGAGCACCTACAGGATCAGGAGTTCGTTCGACATGCTGCACTCGCCTCGTCTCACCCAGCTGGCCCTGTCCATCGCCCTGGCGGTCGGCGCGCCCCTGGCCACCGCCGCAGAGCCGGCCAAGGTCGCCGCAGTGCCAGCCACCGAGGTGACCGCCAAGGCGCCACTGCCGCTGGAAGAACTGCGCACCTTCGCCGAGGTTCTGGACCGTATCAAGGCCGCCTACGTCGAACCGGTAGACGACAAGACCCTGCTGGAGAACGCCATCAAGGGCATGCTAAGCAACCTTGACCCGCACTCGGCCTACCTTGGCCCCGAGGACTTCCAGGAGCTGCAGGAAAGCACCAGCGGCGAGTTCGGCGGGCTGGGCATTGAAGTAGGCCAGGAAGACGGCTTCATCAAGGTGGTCTCGCCAATCGACGACACCCCTGCCTCGCGGGCCGGCGTGCAAGCTGGTGACCTGATCGTCAAGATCAATGGCGCCCCGACCCGCGGCCAGACCATGACCGAAGCGGTCGACAAGATGCGCGGCAAGGTCGGCGAGAAAATCACCCTGACCTTGGTGCGCGACGGCGGCACCCCGTTTGACGTGACCTTGAGCCGCGCGGTCATTCAGGTCAAGAGCGTGAAGAGCCAGCTACTGGAGAACGATTACGGCTACATCCGTATCACCCAGTTCCAGGTCAAGACCGGTGACGAAGTGGGCAAGGCCCTGGCCAAGCTGCGCAAGGACAACGGCAAGAAGCTGCGCGGGGTAGTGCTGGACCTGCGCAACAACCCGGGCGGCGTGCTGCAGTCGGCGGTGGAAGTAGCCGACCACTTCCTGACCAAAGGCCTGATCGTCTACACCAAGGGCCGCATCGCCAACTCCGAGCTGCGATTCTCGGCCGACCCGGCCGATGCCAGCGAAGGCGTGCCGCTGGTGGTACTGATCAACGGTGGCAGTGCATCGGCATCGGAGATTGTCGCCGGCGCCCTGCAGGACCAGAAGCGCGCCGTGCTGATGGGCACCGACAGTTTCGGCAAAGGCTCGGTGCAGACCGTGCTGCCACTGGCCAACGACCGCGCCCTGAAGCTCACCACTGCGCTGTACTACACCCCCAACGGCCGTTCGATCCAGGCCCAGGGCATCGTCCCGGACATCGAAGTGCGCCAGGCCAAGCTCACCGCCGAGGCCGACACCGAAAGCTTCAAGGAGGCCGACCTGCAGGGCCACCTGGGCAACGGCAACGGCGGCGCCGACCGCCCGACCGGCAGCAGCAAGCGCAAGGAACGCCCGCAGGATGACGACTTCCAGTTGAGCCAGGCTCTGAGCCTGCTCAAAGGCCTGAACATCACCAAGGGCGACTGATCTACCCTATGCGTTATCTGCTGTGTCTGTTGTTTTGCCTGATGGCCGGAATCGCGCAAGCGGCGCCGGCCAACACCGCCTACATGAGCATCATCATCGACGATCTGGGCCAGAACCCCGAGCGTGACAGCCGTACCCTGGCGCTGCCCGGGCCGGTGACCATGGCGATCATGCCCGACACCCCCCATGCCACCGACTTCGCACGCCAGGCGCACAAGGCCGGCAAGACGGTGATCCTGCACATGCCCATGGACCCGGCCACCGGGCCCTATGCCTGGCACCCGGGCATCGCCATCGAAGAACTGGCGCGGCGCCTGGACGCAGCATTGGTCAAGGTGCCCTACGCCGCCGGCATCAACAACCACATGGGCAGCCGCATGACCGCACAGCGTGAACCCATGGCGTGGTTGATGGGCGAGCTGCAGCGGCGCCAACTGTTCTTCGTCGACAGCCGCACCAGCGCCGCCACGGTCGCCGCGGCCGAGGCTCAAGCACACGATGTGGCGCATGTGTCGCGGGATGTATTTCTGGATGACGTGCGCACTCCGGAAGCCATCGACGCTCAGCTGCAACAGGGCATTGCGCTGGCCCGCAAGCAAGGCTCAGCCGTGTTGATCGGCCACCCCTACCCACAAACGCTAGCGGTGCTGGAAAGGCAGATTCCACGGCTCAAGCAATCGGGTATCGAACTGATCACGCTGCAACAGATGATCGCCACACGGGGCAACCAGGCCATGCCTGCACACGGTAAGCATGGCCGTTACAGCAATCGCTAGCGTTGCCGATCGCGGGTTACCACTGGGCTGAAAGTGCAACTGTTCAGAGGTTGAACGGGATCACATCCTTGGCCTGCGCATAGGTCAGGTTACCTCGATAGATGCTCAGTACCTGCCCCTCGCTCGCGGCCTTCATTTGTTCGCGATACCCCATCTTGCGCTGGCTCCACAGCTTCAGATGGCCTTTGCCAAACGCCGTGGGCGCCGCCTGCGAGTCGGCAAAGTGGAAATGCGCGGCCCACAAGGGTCTACCCTTGGCCTCGCCGGGAGCCCGCAACAGGCTGATCCGGTACTCGTCCAGATAGCCATCGGAGACCACCTGCCGAGGCCCGACATATTCCACGGCGAGCAACCCCTGCTGATGGAGAAAATTCAGCCCTCTGGAACCTGGGTAGCGCGTCTTGCTGTAAAGCGCTACCAAACAGTCGCGGCGGGCCTGGCGCAACTGAATCAACGCATCGTCCATGCCTGCCAGCAGCGCGTGCTCTGCGTCGGCATCGCTGAGCTGTTCCCGCAGCTCGGCCACTTCGTTGATCTGGCCGTCCAGCATCGACATCAGGCCCATGTCGTCAGCATCCTTGGCAACCAGGGCTCTGGCTTGAGCGATGACATTTTCGTTCTGTGCCAGCATGGCCTCGGCCAGTTCCCGGTTGTTCCTTTCGGAGTCCGGCGTAGAATTCCGCGACTGCGGTTCCGGTTCGCCCGCGGCGACCTCTTCAACCCAGGTGTTTCCCTGCTTCTGGAAGCGATGCAGCGCGCTCTTGTTGAAAGCCGCTACAACTTGCAGCACAGCCTGCCCGTCGACTACCGATTCGCTGCCAATGACTATCTGACCAGCCCGTGTATGGGCCACCTGCAGGCTCTTTCGTGAATAGACCGCACGACGTGTGCCTCGGACCTGCCCGTCCGCCTGCTCGCGCATGGCCTCGACCAACGCCTCACCGGCTATGCTTTTCAGCTCCACCATCTGTTGCTTGTAGGCCTCAAGGCGCTGGACATCGATGAGCTTGCTACCGAGTGTCTTGATCCGTTCGGCGTTGAGAATCGCCGCGAGGTATTCGTCCCACGCACTTTGCAGTACCTCGATTCGTTCGGCGACAGGCAAATCACAGAACATCAGCAGATGATGCGTTTGTGCGGCCACCCGCAAACGCTGACTGGCGAGCGCATGGCGGAAGATCATGTAGTGCTGGGTAGGCGTGCCTTTGTGCCACTGCAGGGCGAGCTCGACCAGGCCCATGGCCTGGAAAAACCGGATGTTGATCGTGGTCGTCTTGCGGCTCTCGATAATGCTCGAAACGGTCAGCGTGGTATTGACGTAAGGCACTTGCATGTCGATATCGGTGATGGCCAACAGGCGATCCAGCTGGCTGGAGACATTGATGATCCTGGGCTGCTCTTCAAGCAACTTCTCCAACATCGTCCGGAACCTGGCATACAACTCGGCCTGTTTCTCTGGCGGTGCCTCATTGAGCGCATTGGTGAGTTGGTCGTATTCCCTGAACCCACCCAAGGCCAGGAGCTCATCAATGAAGAACATGCCAAAGCTGATCAGGTTCTTGCGGACCTGGCCCAAGAGTATCCGTTGATCTCTCACGCTGCCGCCCTGCGTCGAAGCGCTCGCCTTGTCGAGCACGTAGATAATGTTGCGTTCAGCCTCGAGATACCCCTGGAATAGACTGTCGTTCAACGCCAGGCGCCGGGTGCGCAGCGCATTCGTCTGCTCGTGCAACTGCTGGAGTTTGCGCTTGAACAACTCGGTAGCCTGCTCGAATTGCGCACGTTCGCCCGGGTCGGTTGGTGGCGCCTTTTGCAACCGATCCTCGACTTTCTTTACCGGATCACGCAAACCGACAACCTGCTCGCTCAACGCGTTGAAATCCTTCGTGGCAGCCTCCGCGGCCAAGAGAAGCCGCTCTATCTCGGACTGAGCCTTGGCGATCGGTCCGCTAAGCTTCTTGCGCAGTCGCTCGCGGGCCAACTCGCCGGAGCGATCATTGCCACCGTACAATCGCGAATTATTGAGGTGCCAGACATTGCCGTCGCGCATCAGGTATGGCCCAACCGTGCCGTCCGGACCGATGATGCGAAACGCTGCGTTATCAAGACTGACTCGGTAGACATCACCGTCCAGAGACACATAGAAATCATCCCCAATCCGCACCAGGCCAGCAGCCACGCCCTGCGTCTGCGGTTCACGCCCCGCCAGCGAAACGCTGGTCGCCAACGCCCGCATTTGACCGCGCTGGGCACTCGACAGGCCGTTGAGCCCCCCAGCCCCACGCCAGGAAAAGTCGAGGTGGGTGTTGGCCATCGCCTGCAGCCTGTCGACCGAGGCACTGGGCTCCCGCGTTGCTGTGGAAAGGTTCGCCAACTCGATCCCGTTGCCTGGAGGTGGCCCCTGGAGCAGCGATGGCGGCAGGTCACCAGAAACGGCCGGCGCTGCCAGTTTCGGCGTCTGCAGGTGTATCAGCGCCAGCAAGGTGTTGTTCAGCACATCGACCATCGCCTGGATTCGCTCGTCGAGATGCGGGCTGGCCAGCCCCTGCACATCGTTGATCAGGCTGCGCATGCCGATGTAAAGCCAGGCAACCGAGGTGAGCGGCCCCGGTAACACCGGAAACACAACATTCAGCAGCTCCCAGGAAAATGCCGTGACCAGCCGCCAGCGCACCTCGCTGTTGCTCATGGCGCTGCGATCAGCCAGCTCCAGCAACATCCGGCCCTTGGCTTCGAACATCTGCCGATCCACGTCCTGCGCCCAGAACTGCAGCGCCAACTGAACAGGCTGCGGTTTCGCCGGGAGGGTGTAAGGGTCGAGCAGCCATTGGGGCAGGTGCGGCTCCCGGAAGCCGCCATTGTCGTAGACCGCGCGCTGAGCTTGCTCGATCCACAGCAGCACGCTGTCCTGCAACGCCCCCGGGCGGCTGATCGCATCCAACAGCGCCTGAGCGCTGTCGAACTGAATCAGCGCCTTGTCGGTGTACAGCGGGCAATACAACAGATGAGCCCCCAGCTCGATGAGTTCGATCACGTAGAAACCATGCGCCACGTCGACCCTCTCTGATGTCGGCGAGCGTTTGAACGCAAGCGGTGCAATCCGCACAGCCGCTGCACCTTCCTGGCCACTACGGCAGAATTCTGCCAGGGCGCCGTAGGCGAACTTGTCGAGCCGCTTGACTGCCCGCGCCCGCGCAGCATCGAACATCAGGGTGATACGCCAGCGTATGGCAAATGCCGAGATGTGTTCGGCCCGGCTCGCCGAGCGATCGAGCATCGACTGTACATGACGTGGATAACTGCCGCCGATGTCGACTCGCTGCACCAGATCACGGACGTAATCAATAGTCATCCACTTCATGATCAGCTGGTTTTCCCGGTGCGCGATATGTGTCACCACCCCTCCTGCGGTGGCATCCAGGCGGCCGATCGCCAGTTGCGTCAAGGTCAGCTTCTTTTCACCGGTCTTCTGGCCGAAGCCCAGCCCGTGACCGTCACTGACAAAGGTCTCGACAGTGAGGATAAGGTCGTCAGGGAAGTAATTGGCGTCTACCGGGTGGTCATGCAGCATCTCCTCGCGCAGGCGCGTTGCCGCATAGGTGTGCAAGTCCGGCAGACCGTCCTGAATGCCCTGGGCTGGGCTGTGCTGTTGCAGTAGCGACAAGTCGAGCATGGCTTGCAGATAGGCGGTCTGGCTATCCGTATCGGCTCGCGACAGGCCCTTGGGAAGCGCCAGGCCCAGCCCACCGGAGCCATAGTCACTGAACTCGGCAAAAAAGGACGCGGGGTCGCAGGCCAAATGGCAGTATTGCTCCAGTTGGTCGACGCTGTCGATCGCGCTCCAGCGCAGGCGGGCCACGCGCTCGAGCAAGATTTCCAGCAACAAGGCGCTGTACAGGGCGAAAGCGTCGCCCTCCACAGTCAGGCCTTGCCAGCTCAACTCATCAAACCGGTAACGTCCAGCCATCTGCATTTGCAACGCCGTGCCGAACGCAGCCTGGGCGTCGTAACTGCGGACCAGGCCTTCGGGAGAACACCAGAGTGTCAGTTCGCGAACTTCACTGGAGGCGGTAATCAGCAAACCGGGCAACAGCTCATGGAAAGTGTCTTCGCCCTCACGTAACGCAACCCGCACCAGCTGCACATCGAGCCCGGTACGGTTACCCATCATCAGGTCACGCAGCAGCTTGCGTTGTTCGTCGTCCAGCGCTTCGTCTTTCAGGCCATCGAGCAGGTTGGCGCGCAACAATTGCTGCAACCACAGGTCGCGGTCGATCGTGGCGTCGCCGTTCCAATAGTCGATCTGCGCTTGCTGGAAGTGCCAAAGCAGCATCGGCAGCAACGCGTTGAGGCCATCGGTCAGGCGCGCGGGCTCGATCAAATCGCCCTCGGTAGTTTCAAGGCTCGACTCGATGGCGAAAAAGCGCCGGGGCGGGTTCAGGCTAAGGCGGTAGTCACCCGCAGGGGTGAGGTCCAGTGGTTTAGCCTCAAGCAGGGCCTGCAGCACCACATCCACCAGCGGCTGAGGGTGCCAGACACCATCCGGCTGCAGGGACATCAGGTACAGCGGTGCAGCCGAGGCCATTTCAGGGCGATGCACGCCAACCAGAGGATAGTGCTCCAGGATCACCTTCATGACCTGTTCGCCTACAACCTGGCGGAGCGTGGGACGGCTGGCGAACTGGGTGGCGACTGCGTGATTGAGGTTGTGCGCGTGAGTGGCGGGCATGACCAGGACTCGTTGTGGAATGAACCACAAAGCGTCCTGGAGATGTTATCGAATGAGGTGCTACATATTGCTGCTGGCAAGCCGCGACACCTGGCAGTGCGGCGGCTTGCCGGGCATTCAGCTATAGACGCGGCCAAGCACCTGACGATGGCTCTCGAACTGATCGAGCACATCACGCACGATCTGGTCTGGGACAAAGCCCATCAGGTCGTATTCCTGACTGCCGTCATGCAGGTAGACCTCGGCACGGTAGAAGCGCTGGCGCAGTTCAGGCTCACCCTCGACCGGCGCCTCGCTCGGCGCGGCCATATAGCCATCAAGGCTCACTTCGTAGACGAACGGGTTACCTTCTTCCATCATCACCCGCAAGCCCATCAGGTTGCGCGACTGACCGACACGGGTTTCCACCTCGAAGCCCAAAGTCTGCAGCTGCGCTGCGGCTTCTTTCAACGCCGGGCTGACCTGCTTGTCCATGAAGCGCTGCACCACGGCCTGGGTGGGCTGCAGTTCCAGCTGGGTCAGGCGCTCGCTAAAGCCGCGACGGCCACGGGCGGCCAGTTCGGCGCGCTCCTGCTCGATCACCACGTCCTGCTTCATGGCCTTGTACAGGCCGAACATGAACAGCACCAGCACCACCGAGAACGGCAGGCCCGCCAGCACGACCATGGTCTGCATGGCCTCGAAGTTACCGGCGAACAGCAGGCCGATGGTCACCAGGGTGATCACCACGGACCAGAACACCACCATCCAGTGCGGGGCGTCTTCGTCGACCTTGCCGCCTTTGCACGACAGGTTGGCCATCATCACCGCGCCGGAGTCGGCCGGGGTGAGGAACAGCACGAAACCGACGAACACTGCCACACCAATGACGATCTTGGCTGCCGGGAAGTATTCCAGCAGCTGGTAGATCGACATCGACGGCTGTTCCAGCGCAGTCTTGCCCAGCTCCACAGCGCCTTGGTTGATCACCAGGTCCAGTGCGGTATTGCCGAAGATCGACAGCCAGGCCAGGGTGAAGCCCAGCGGAATCAGCAGCACGCCCATTACCAACTGGCGCACGGTACGGCCCTTGGAGATACGCGCAATGAACATGCCGACGAACGGGCCCCAGGAGATCCACCAGGCCCAATAGAACACGGTCCACAGGCCCAACCAGCGCTCGGACTTGCCGGCTTCGCCTTCATACACATACAGGTCGAAGGTTTTCAGCACGATGCCGTTGAGGTAGTCGCCGACGTTCTGCACGAGACCATTGAGCAGGTGCAGGGTTTCGCCGCCCAGCAATACGAAAATCAGCAGCCCGCTGAACAGCACGATGTTCAGGTTGGACAGGCGACGAATGCCGTTTTCCACACCCGAGACCGCAGCCACGGTGGCCACACCGGCCATGACCAGAATCACCACCAGCAGGTTGGTCTTGCTGTGGTCCATGCCGAACAGGTATTCCAGGCCCGAGGATACCTGCATCGAGCCGATACCCAGGTTGGTCACCAGGCCAAGCAGGGTGACGAACATGCCGAAGATGTCGACGGCATTGCCGGCAGCACCCTTGACCCAACGCTCGCCCACCAGCGGGTACAGCGCCGAGCGCAGTGCCAGCGGCTGGTTGTGGCGGTAAGCGAAGTAACCCACGGCCAGGCCGACCAGGGCATAGATCGCCCAGCCGTGCAGGCCCCAGTGCAGGAAGGTCAGCTGCAAGCCCTGGCGCGCGGCCTCAAGGCTGGCCGGTGTGCCTTCCGGTGGGTTGAAATAGTGGTCCAGCGGCTCGGAGGCGCCGAAGTACAGCAGCGAAATACCGATACCGGACGAGAACAGCATGCCGGCCCAGGCGCCATAGCTGAAGTCCGGCTGGTCGTCCTTGCCACCCAGCTTGAGGCTGCCGTAGTCGGAGAAAGCCAGGTAGACGACGAACAGCAGGTATCCGCAAATGACCAGCATGTAGTACCAGCCGAAGGTGCGCGTCAGCCACTTCTGGGCCACGCCCAGCACCTGGCCGGCGGTTTCGGGTGCAGCGATCAGCAAGGCAGTCAGAACAAGGATCATCAGCGCAGAGGTGAAGAACACCACGCGGTTGACCCGTACCCTCTCGGCGGGGGGCTTGATAAGTGAGGCAGAACTCATTGCACGAATGCTCCGGGCAGTGCGGCTGTGGAGGCTAATCAGTCTTTCCCGAGCAATTGGTGGAATATCCCCACTGCATCAGGTGTTATAAATGAACCTTGGAAACCGTGATCCCGAATCGATACGTTGCCAAAAACAGACAGGTGGCCCGCTGAAAATGCCACGCCTCAACGCAGGTGCGCGCATTCGTCACAGGTCACCCCGCCCGCTCCAAGGGCCTGTCGCAGGACCAATGGCCGTACGGCAGAATCTGCATTTCGCATCGCTCACGCCCGTCAACGCCTTGTATTCCGGGGGTTACACGATTTCCTGGGGTGTCAATCCGTGCCTTCTCGACCGCCTGAAAAACTGTCAATGGCACAAATTGTCGCAGAGCTTATTCTTTATTGATTGAACGTTCAATCAAAACAAAATAGACTGGCCTTCGCCGAGTTAGCCGCCTGTCGTCTGCTCGCAGGCCTGAGGAGATAGCAAGATGCCCAAGGTCGGTATGCAACCCATCCGGCGCCAGCAGTTGATCGAAGCCACATTGCAGGCGGTCGATCAGGTCGGACTGGGGGACGCCAGCATTGCGCTGATTGCCCGTTTGGCCGGTGTGTCGAACGGCATCATCAGTCACTACTTTCGGGACAAGAACGGCCTGATCGCAGCGACGATGGGTTACATCATGAGCATGCTCAACGAAGGCGTCAGAGCACGTCGCCAGGCCCTGAAAGACGACAGCCCGCGCGCTCACCTGAAAGTGATCATCGAGGGCAACTTCGATGCCAGCCAGGTAAACGGCCCGGCAATGAAAACCTGGTTGGCCTTCTGGGCTTCCAGCATGCACCAGCCCGATTTGCACAGGTTGCAGCGGATCAACGACCACCGCTTGTATTCCAACCTGTGCTGCCAGTTCCGCCGCGCCCTGCCGCTCTACCATGCGCGCAAGGCAGCCCGCGGCCTGGCAGCCCTGATCGACGGTTTGTGGCTGCGTGGCGCCCTGTCGGGTGATGCATTCGACACCGACCAGGCGGTACGGATTGCTTACGAATACATGGAACTACAACTGGCCAAGCAGCACACCCTGGGCACAAACGACCAGGCTGCTGACCATGCGCGCAGGGCCCTTGCCAACCCGGCAGGAGCATGACGCGCGAGCCAAACCACACACTGCACTTGCGAGGACACTATGGCCCGTTTCGGAACGCAAAAACTCTACATTGATGGCGCTTACGTCGACGCTGGCAGCGATGCCACTTTCGAAGCCATCAACCCGGCCACTGGCGAAGTCCTCGCCCACGTACAGCGTGCTACCGAGGCAGACGTCGAGAAGGCCGTTGAAAGCGCCGAGCGTGGCCAGAAGATCTGGGCCGCGATGACCGCCATGCAGCGTTCGCGCATCCTGCGCCGCGCCGTCGACATCCTGCGCGAGCGCAACGATGAGCTGGCCATGCTGGAAACCCTGGACACCGGCAAGTCGTACTCCGAAACCCGCTACGTCGACATCGTCACCGGCGCCGACGTGCTGGAATACTACGCAGGCCTGGTGCCGGCCATCGAGGGCGAGCAGATCCCGCTGCGTGAATCGTCCTTCGTCTACACCCGCCGCGAGCCGCTGGGCGTGACCGTGGGTATCGGTGCCTGGAACTACCCGATCCAGATCGCCCTGTGGAAATCTGCCCCGGCCCTGGCCGCTGGCAACGCGATGATCTTCAAACCGTCGGAAGTCACCTCGCTGACCACCCTGAAACTGGCTGAGATCTACACCGAAGCCGGCCTGCCAAACGGCGTGTTCAACGTTCTGACCGGTAGCGGCCGCGAAGTCGGCACCTGGCTGACCGAGCACCCGCGCATCGAAAAAGTGTCCTTCACCGGCGGCACCACCACCGGCAAGAAAGTCATGGCCAGCGCCTCCAGCTCTTCGCTGAAGGAAGTGACCATGGAGCTGGGCGGCAAGTCGCCACTGATCATCTGTGCCGACGCCGATCTGGACAAGGCTGCTGACATCGCCATGATGGCCAACTTCTACAGCTCGGGCCAAGTGTGCACCAATGGCACCCGTGTGTTCATCCCGGCTGAAATGAAGGCGGCCTTCG
This sequence comes from Pseudomonas sp. YQ_5, assembly GCF_043103305.1. Lineage (NCBI taxonomy): Bacteria > Pseudomonadati > Pseudomonadota > Gammaproteobacteria > Pseudomonadales > Pseudomonadaceae > Pseudomonas > Pseudomonas sp. YQ_5. The sequence continues at coordinate 22,071 of NZ_JBICJS010000042.1, forward strand.
AAGCCAAGATCGCCGAGCGCGTTGCCCGCATCCGCGTTGGCAACCCGGAAGACGAAAACACCAACTTCGGCCCGCTGGTCAGCTTCCAGCACATGGAAAGCGTGCTGGGCTACATCGCCAAAGGCAAGGAAGAAGGTGCCCGCGTCCTGTGCGGCGGCGAGCGTCTGACTGCCGGTGACTTCGCCAAAGGTGCCTTCGTTGCCCCAACCGTGTTCACCGACTGCACCGACGACATGACCATCGTCAAGGAAGAGATCTTCGGCCCGGTGATGAGCATCCTCACCTACGAAACCGAAGAAGAAGTGATCCGCCGTGCCAACGACACCGACTACGGCCTGGCCGCTGGCGTCTGCACCAACGACATCACCCGCGCCCACCGCATCATCCACAAGCTCGAAGCCGGTATCTGCTGGATCAACGCCTGGGGTGAATCGCCGGCCGAAATGCCGGTAGGTGGCTACAAGCAGTCGGGCGTCGGCCGTGAAAACGGCGTCAGCTCGCTGGCTCAATACACTCGCATCAAGTCGGTCCAGGTCGAGCTGGGCGGCTACAACTCGGTTTTCTGAACCCTGTCTAGCCACGCCCGTGCCACCGCGCACGGGCGTACCCGCTCCCCGATCACCGCCAACACGAGGGTACTTTCATGTCCCAAGAATTCGATTACATCATCGTCGGTGCCGGCTCGGCCGGTAACACCCTGGCGACCCGCCTGACCGAAGACGCCGGCGTTACCGTTTTGCTGCTGGAAGCCGGTGGCCCCGACTACCGCTTCGACTTCCGCACCCAGATGCCAGCCGCCCTGGCCTTCCCGCTGCAAGGCCGCCGCTACAACTGGGCTTACGAGACCGACCCAGAGCCGCACATGGACGGCCGCCGCATGGAATGTGGCCGTGGCAAGGGCCTGGGTGGCTCGTCGCTGATCAACGGCATGTGCTACATCCGCGGTAACGCCATGGACTTCGACGGCTGGGCAGAACTGCCAGGCCTGGAAGACTGGACCTACCTCGACTGCCTGCCGTACTTCCGCAAAGCCGAAACTCGTGACATCGGCCCTAACGACTACCACGGCGGTGATGGCCCGGTCAGTGTCGCCACGCCAAAGGCTGGCAACAACCCGCTGTTCCACGCCATGGTTGAAGCTGGCGTGCAAGCCGGTTACCCGCGCACCGAAGACCTCAACGGCTACCAGCAGGAAGGCTTCGGCCCGATGGACCGTTCGGTGACCAAGAACGGCCGCCGCTCCAGCACCGCCCGTGGTTACCTGGACCAGGCCAAAAAACGCCCGAACCTGACCATCGTCACCCACGCCCTGACCGACCGCGTGCTGTTCGACGGCAAGCGCGCCGTAGGCGTGACCTACCTGGTCGGCGACAGCGAAGAACGCGTTGAAGCCCGCGCCCGCAAGGAAGTGATCGTCAGCTCTGGCGCCATCGCTTCGCCGCAGCTGCTGCAGCGCTCCGGCGTCGGCCCGCGCGCCCTGCTGGAAAGCCTCGACATCCCGGTTGTGCACGACCTGCCGGGCGTTGGTGAAAACCTGCAGGACCACCTGGAGCTGTACCTGCAGTACGCCTGCACCCAGCCAGTATCGCTGTACCCATCGCTGCTGTGGTGGAACCAGCCGGCCATCGGTGCCGAGTGGCTGTTCAATGGCACCGGCATCGGCGCCAGCAACCAGTTCGAGGCCGGTGGTTTCATTCGTACCCGCCCTGAATTCAAGTGGCCGAACATCCAGTACCACTTCCTGCCGGTTGCGATTAACTACAACGGCTCCAATGGCGTGAAGGAACATGGCTTCCAGGCGCACATGGGCTCCATGCGCTCACCTGCTCGCGGCCGCATCCAGGCCAAGTCGAAAGACCCACGCCAACACCCGAGCATCCTGTTCAACTACATGTCCACCGAGCAGGACTGGCAGGAATTCCGTGACGGCATCCGCCTGACCCGTGAAATCATGGCCCAGCCGGCCCTGGACCCGTACCGTGGCCGCGAAATCAGCCCGGGCGCCGACGTGCAAACCGACGAGCAGCTGGACAAGTTCATCCGCGAGCACGCCGAAACCGCCTTCCACCCATCCTGCTCGTGCAAGATGGGCACCGACGACATGGCCGTGGTCGATGGTGAAGGCCGCGTGCATGGCATGCAGGGCCTGCGTGTGGTCGATGCGTCGATCATGCCACTGATCATCACCGGTAACCTCAATGCCACCACGATCATGATTGCCGAAAAGATTTCGGACAAGATCCGTGGTCGCAAGCCACTGCCGCGCAGCACCGCCAAGTACTACGTGGCAGGGGATGCACCAGTGAAAGGCAAGCCGATGCGTGAAGTGAAACAGGGCTGAGGCCTTGATCAGGGGCCGCGCAGCGGCCCCTTTCACGCTTGCTCAGGCGGGCAGCGCAAAGAATGTGCGCATCAACGAATCATCCTCGACACCCAGTCGCCCCGCCAGCGCCTGGCGATCGAACAACTGTCCTGTGCGCATTTCACGCACGGCCTTCCCGCCTGGCGCCTGCGCCAGTGCCTTCAGGCACACCTCGGTAAAGCGATAATTGTGCCCTTGAACGGCCGTCACCTTTTCCACTTGCAGGTAGCGCCCGGGCATCATCAAAGACTCCGCTTCATCAGGTCGCCTTGAAAAGGGCCCGATGGGCGTCGCCTGCATGTCTTCGCCCGGTTCCAATACATACACCAACGCATTTTCATCAAAAGCCCCCCTGCCGCTAACCTGGGTCTGCGGGTCGTTGAAAACCTCCCAGAGGGCATAGGGGTTTTCCGTGAATGACGTGAAGTCGGTTGTCACCAGCACGTCACCCACTTCAATGGCACCCTCACCAACTGCCTGAAAACCCGTGCCCCGCAGGCTGGAGGCAGCCCGATACAGCCTTACCTGATTACTGGCGCCAATCTGCCCAAGTGCGCGGGCAAGGTCATGGCTGCGCTGGATATTCCCGGCGCGAGTGCCCTCCAGCGGCATACCCCGCCACAGGTTGTTGTAGCGCTCTGGCGAGCTGGTGTACTCGGCAATGGCGGGCGAACCAAAACCGAGCTCATCGCGGTAGACGGGATAGGGTTCACCGAATGCATCCAGATACTCGCCATTGGGCCCCACAGCATCGAGATCAGCCCACGGAACCGCGCCCAACAGGGCTTCCTGGCGGGCCAGCGCCTGATCCGACACAGCCAGCAGGTCGTCTGCCGCCGGCGCCATGTAAAGCTCCCAATCGACCTTGGCAGCGGAGGCTTGCGCCTGACCAGTCACACGCGGGGGGACGTGGCCATCAGTGAACAGCTCGCTGGCACGCATCATGGCTACATCGAGCAGGATGAACAGGATATCCGTCAGTACTGACCACCATGCTGCCGTGCGCCAGGCCTGCTTGCCATTGATTGCCCTGTCCAGGTGCAGAGCCAGGCTTGCGGTGCCCAGACCGAGCGATGCCAATATCACTGGCCAGCCAAGCGGCGCCATCGGCGCAATTATAAAACTCGCTGCTTGCAAGCCCGACAGCCAATCGGCCTTGCGCAACTGTGCGTTGGTGGTCAGCCGTTCGTGAGCGTCGCTGGTCAGATCATCCATGACCGAATCGCGCAGACGAACGAACAGGTCCCCTTCGATGGCCTGTTCTGAAAACGTGGTGCCGCCTCGCGACTGTGCGAGCAACTTGAAGTAATTGCGTAGACGTGGGCGTAGCGACTGCGCCAGTACCCCGTCCCCGACGAACAGCCTGACCAGCCGCTCTCGCCCCGCAGTCGTGGTGGCCTGGTCAGCCATCCACTCCTGAAACGCATGACGATCGTCGAGCACCTGCACCACAGCCTGCGCATCGGCAAGATAGAGGCACAACCTGCCAGTCTTTAGCTTGTGCAAGAACATCAGCTTGGCGCTGATACCGTCGATGACAAGTGCGTTCCATTGAGGTTGGGCATTCGCCTGCCTGGCCTGTCGCAGGCCTTGCACGGTGCTTGGCAGAGCGGCATCAGCGACCGTCACCGCCATCAGTTCCTGGCGCTCAGGTTCGCTCAACCCAGATTGGCCCACAGCAGCAATGAAGCGGGCACGGGCCAGGACACAATAGTCTTCGCCATGCCGTGACCGAAACGTGCTCAGCGCCTCGGTGTAGCGCCCTGCAAAGTCCAACCGCCAGAACGCCGTCAGTACTTGCTGAGGGTCGAGCCGCACTTCGTTGCGCTCGTCGTAAACTGCGTGGCTGGCATCCACCCGGTAGAAGCCACCATAAATACTCAACTCGTCAGCACTGGCCTGCTGCTGCGGGCTGAATCGCTGGATGACCAGTTCGGTAAGGCTCAAAGACCGCAGTGGCGGCCCACTGTGGCGCCAGCCGGTGAAGCTCGACGAACTGCTGGCCGCCGACTGGAACTCGTGCCAATAGAGCCCGTCCGGGTCCAGCCAGTACCCCAGTTGGCGGCGAAGCACGTGGCCCGCCGCCTGGCGCGCCAGATTGTGCAAATCAGGAAATTGCCCGAGCAGGCGCTGGGCCACCTGGGCGAGAGAAATGGTTTCTTTGACATTCATGTCCTTGGCTGCCTGACAGTGGGCGAACCATTACAGCTGCACGCCGCAGCGACGATGCGGTATCGCTTTACAGCCTGCGTCGGCCTCAGGTTAGAATCGATTGGCACGCGACCTGCTAGCTTTTGCTGGAAAATGCGCTACCACGTCCCTTCCCCGCTGTCTCGGAGTACCTGCCTTTGGATGCAAGCACCATCAACAGCCTGTTCCTGATCGGCGCATTGCTGGTGGGTGCAAGTATCCTGGTCAGCTCGCTGTCGTCGCGCCTGGGTATCCCTATTCTGGTCATCATCCTCGCCGTCGGCATGCTCGCCGGTGTCGATGGTGGCGGTATCATCTTCAACAATTACCCAACTGCTTACCTTGTGGGCAACCTGGCACTGGCCGTCATCCTGCTTGATGGTGGCCTGCGCACGCGGGTAGCAAGCTTTCGCGTAGCGCTTTGGCCGGCGCTGTCGCTGGCCACGGTCGGGGTAATGATCACCACCGCCCTCACCGGTCTGGTCGCCGCCTGGCTGTTCCAGCTCAGCCTGATCCAGGGCCTGCTGATCGGCGCCATCGTCGGTTCCACCGACGCCGCTGCAGTGTTCTCGCTGCTCGGCGGCAAAGGCCTGAACGAGCGGGTTTCTGCTACCCTCGAGATCGAGTCGGGCAGCAACGACCCAATGGCGGTGTTTCTCACGGTCACCTTGATCGACATGATCGCCAGCGGCGAGACCGGCCTGCATTGGAGCCTGCTGGGCCACGTGCTGCGTGAGTTCGGTATCGGCGCGCTGGTGGGCCTGGGCGGCGGCTGGCTGATGCTGCAACTGGTCAATCGCATCAATCTGGCCGGCGGCCTGTACCCCATTCTGGTAGTGGCCGGCGGCCTCGTGGTGTTTTCGCTGACCAACGCCCTGCATGGTAGCGGCTTCCTCGCCGTATACCTGTGCGGCCTGGTGCTGGGCAACAGGCCGATCCGTAGCCGCCATGGCATACTGCATATGCTCGACGGCATGGCCTGGCTGGCCCAGATCGGCATGTTTCTGGTGCTGGGGTTGCTGGTCACGCCGCACGACCTGCTGCCCATCGCCCTGCCAGCACTGGGCCTGGCGCTGTGGATGATCCTGGTGGCGCGGCCATTGTCGGTGGTTGCTGCCCTGCTGCCGTTCAAGGCTTTCCACGGCCGTGAAAAGGGCTTCATTTCGTGGGTCGGACTGCGCGGTGCGGTACCGATCATTCTGGCAGTGTTCCCGCTGATGGCGGGCCTGCCAGACGCCCAACTGTTCTTCAACCTGGCCTTCTTCATCGTGCTGGTATCGCTGCTGGTGCAAGGCACCAGCCTGCCGTGGATGGCTAAGCTGTTGAAAGTGACGGTACCGCCAGACCCGGCGCCGATCTCCCGTTCCGCCCTTGAGGTGCACATCACCAGCGAGTGGGAAATGTTCGTCTACCGCCTGGGCGCAGAAAAATGGTGCATCGGTGCCGCCCTGCGCGAACTGAAAATGCCCGAAGGCACGCGGATTGCCGCGCTGTTCCGTGGCGAGCAACTGCTGCACCCGTCGGGCAGCACCGTGCTGGAGGTTGGCGACATGCTCTGCGTGATCGGCCACGAGCACAACCTGCCTGCCTTGGGCAAACTGTTCAGCCAGGCGCCGCAACGTGGCCTGGACCTGCGTTTCTTCGGTGACTTCGTGCTCGAAGGCGATGCCGAACTGGGTGCCGTGGCGGCGCTGTACGGCCTGAAACTCGATGGCCTGGACGCGAAAATGCCGCTGGCGCAGTTTATCCGACAGAAGGTCGGAGGCGCTCCAGTAGTAGGGGACCAGGTCGAATGGCATGGCACGATCTGGACCGTGGCAACCATGGACGGGAACAAGATCCAGAAAGTAGGCGTCAGATTCCCCGAAGGAACGCGACCCGGACCAGGATTGTTCCTCTAAACTTCGTTTCAGCCGGATCCACAAGTAGCCTGCCTATGTCCCTGCGCGTGTACCTTCGCACAGCCCTGCTCGGGTTGTGCCTGTCCCTTTCTTTTGCGGCTACTGCGGCAGAAGCCCCGGCCACCGCCAGCATCCAGAACAGCCTCGACAAGATCGCCGAGCGCAAGCTGCCCGAGGCAGACCAGAAGGCGCTGCAGCAGGTGCTCGAACAAACGTTGAGCCTGCTTGCTGCCAAGGAAGATAGCGAGAAGAAGCTTGCTGCACTGAAGCAGCAGTTGAGCAGTGCCCCCAAAGAGACCAGTGACAGCCAGAAGGAGTTGGCCAGGCTCAAGGAAACCAAGGCACAACCGGTGGCCCAGCGCTACGCCAACCTCACCGTGCCGCAGCTTGAACAGATGCTCAGCGAACGCAACACGCAGCAGGGCGAACTGCAAAAGGCGCTGTCTGAAGCCAACAGCCTGATCATCAACTCGCAAACCCGCCCCGAACGCGCCCAGGCCGAGATCAGTAGCAGCCAGACTCGCACCCAGCAGATCAACAACATCCTCAAAACCGGCAAGGACGGCGGCAAATCCATCAATGCCGACCAACGCAACCAGCTCAACGCCGAGCTGGCCTCGCTCAACGCGTTGACCCTGCTGCGCCGCCAGGAACTGGCCGGCAACAGCGTGCTGCAAGACCTCGGCAATGCGCGTCACGACTTGCTGGTCGAGCGTGCTGCGCGCCTGGAGCAGGAAATCCAGGACCTGCAGACGCTGATCAACGACAAACGCCTGGCCCAGTCCCAGGAAGCCGTCACCCAGCAGTCGATCGAAGCTCAGAAGGCCGGCGGCAGCAGCCTGCTGGCCACTGAAAGCGCGGTCAACCTCAAGCTTTCCGACTACCTACTCAAGAGCACCGACCGCCTTAACGAATTGACCCAGCAGAACCTGCGCACCAAGCAGCAGCTCGACAGCCTGACCCAGGCCGACCAGGCGCTCGACGAGCAGATCAACGTGCTCAAGGGAAGCCTGCTGCTGTCGAAGATCCTCTATAAGCAGAAACAGACCTTGCCGCACCTGAAGGTCGACCGCGACCTGGCCGACCAGATCGCGGACACCCGCCTGTACCAGTTCGAAGTCAACCAGCAACGCGAGCAGATGAGCAGCCCGGTCACCTATGTCGACAAGCTGCTGGCGGCGCAACCCCAGGAGGATGTGACCCCGCAGCTGCGCAAAGCCCTGCTGGATGTAGCCATCACCCGCAGCGACCTGTTGGAGCGGCTGAACCGCGAGCTGTCGGCGCTGCTCAACGAATCGATCACCCTGCAACTCAACCAGAAGCAACTGCTGGGCACCGCGCAGAGCCTGCGTACCACCCTCGACGAGCAAATGTTCTGGATCCCCAGCAACAAGCCGCTGGACTGGGACTGGCTGCAATACGTGCCAGCGCGCCTGGCCGACCAGGTCGCCAACCTGCCGTGGGGCTCCAGCCTGAAAGAGCTGGCCGATGGCCTGAGCCAGCGCCCGTTGCTGTTCCTGCCGCTGCTACTGGTGATCGGCGCGCTGTTGTGGCGGCGCAAATACCTTTACCAACGGTTAGGCAAAGTGCACCAGGATATCGGCCACTTCCGCCGTGACAGCCAATGGCACACGCCCCAGGCAATTCTCATCAACATTCTGCTGGCGATGCCGGTCAGCCTTGGCCTTGCGCTGTGCAGCTACGCCCTGCAGATCGACGCCCGCGGGCAGAATGCCAACCTGGGTGCCGCACTCTGGCAGCTGGCCCAGGCCTGGCTGGTGTTCTACACCGCCTACCGTATCCTGGCACCCGGTGGCGTGGCGGAAGTCCACTTCCGCTGGCACAAACCGCAGGTCGAGTTCCTGCGCGGCTGGGTTCGCCGCCTGGGCACCGTGGTGCTGGCACTGGTCGGCGTCGTTGCGGTGGCCGAGCACCAGCCTTCGGCACTGGCAGACGACGTATTGGGCATCGGCGTGGTGCTGACCTGCTATGCGCTGATGGCCTGGCTGCTCAGCCGTCTGCTGCTCAGCAGCCCGGCACACCGTGACACCTCGCTGTTCCGCAGGGCCGTGGGCGTAGCATTCACCGCCCTGCCCGTCGCCCTGTTCGTCGCCGTGTGCTTCGGCTACTACTACACCGCACTGAAGCTTACCGACCGTCTGATCTATACCCTGTACCTGCTGCTGTTCTGGCTGGTGATCGAAGCCGCCTTCGTGCGCGGCCTGTCGGTAGCTGCACGACGCCTGGCCTACCAGCGTGCGTTGAGCAAGCGTGCGGCGGCCAAGGAAGGGCTGGATGGCGAAGTCATCACCGAAGAGCCAACGCTGGATATCGAACAGGTCAACCAGCAGTCGCTGCGCCTGATCCGCCTGGCCCTGCTCGGCGGCTTCATCGCCGGCCTGTACTGGGTATGGGCCGACCTGATTTCGGTGTTCGCCTACCTCAACAATTTCGTCCTCTACGAATACACCAGCGGCACCGGCGCCGCCGCCAGCATGGTACCGATCAGCCTCGGCGACCTGCTCGGCGCACTGGTGATCGTCGGCATCACCTTCGCCCTGGCCGGCAACTTGCCAGGCCTGCTGGAAGTACTGGTGCTGTCACGCCTGAACCTCGCCCAGGGCAGTGCCTACGCCACTACTACGTTGCTGTCGTACACCATCGTCGGTATCGGCATCGTCAGTACCCTGTCGACCCTGGGGGTGAGCTGGGACAAGCTGCAATGGCTGGTGGCCGCGCTGTCAGTAGGGCTGGGCTTCGGCATGCAGGAAATCTTCGCCAACTTCATCTCCGGCATCATGATCCTGTTCGAGCGCCCGGTACGGATTGGCGACACCATCACCATCGGCAACCTGTCGGGTACGGTAAGCAAGATCCGCATCCGGGCCACCACCATCACCGACTTCGACCGCAAGGACATCATCGTCCCCAACAAGACCTTCATCACTGGCCAACTGATCAACTGGTCGCTGACCGATACGGTCACCCGGGTGACGCTGAAGCTGGGCATCGACTATGGCTCAGACCTCGACCTGGTGCGCGACCTGCTGCTCAAGGGCGCGCATGAGAACCCCCGCGTGCTCAAGGATCCGGAACCGATCGTGTACTTCCTCAACTTCGGCGAAAGCTCGCTGGACCACGAACTGCGCATGCACGTCCGTGACCTGGGCGACCGCAACCCGACGCTGGACGAGATCAACCGGTACATCAACCGCGAGTTCAAAGCCCACAACATCAAGATCTCGGTGCGCCAGGTAGAGGTATTCTTGATGGACGCGAAGGGTAGCAAGCAGCAATTGATTCCGATGGAACAGCCGAAATCGGATGGCACTGCTTCGGCCTGAATGGGCTCGAATACTTTATTGTGTGCAAAATGGCTGCGAGGGCTTCGCCCTCGTTCGCGGGTGAACCCGCTCCTACACAGCGATAGCACTGCTTTCAGCTCTGCATATTCTTTGTAGGAGCGGGTTCACCCGCGAAGGGCCGCCAAGCGGCCCGATTGGCACCGAACCCAAGGAGCAGTCCCGTGAAAGCCCTCGACCAACTCACCTTCGACAACCGCTTCGCCCGCCTGGGCGATGCGTTCTCCACCCAGGTGCTGCCCGAGCCCATTGCAGACCCGCGCCTGGTGGTAGCGAGCGAGTCGGCCATGGCTTTGCTTGACCTCGACCCCGCCCAGGCCGAACTGCCGGTGTTCGCCGAGCTGTTCAGCGGCCACAAACTGTGGGAAGAGGCCGACCCTCGGGCGATGGTTTATTCCGGCCACCAGTTCGGCTCGTACAACCCACGACTGGGCGACGGCCGTGGCCTGCTGCTGGCCGAAGTGCTCAACGACGCTGGCGAACACTGGGACCTGCACCTCAAGGGCGCCGGCCAGACACCCTACTCCCGCATGGGTGACGGCCGCGCCGTGCTGCGCTCGTCGATTCGCGAGTTTCTCGCCTCCGAAGCCCTGCACGCCTTGGGCATCGCTACCAGCCGGGCACTTTGCGTAATCGGTTCCAGCACCCCGGTGTGGCGTGAAACCCGTGAAAGTGCGGCCATGCTGACGCGTCTGGCGCAGAGCCATGTGCGTTTCGGCCATTTCGAGTACTTCTACTACACCAAGCAGCCCGAGCAGCAGCGCGTGTTGATCGACCACGTGCTGGAACAGCACTATCCCGAATGCCGTGACGCCGAGCAGCCCTACCTGGCCATGTTCCGCACCATCGTCGAGCGCAATGCCGAACTGATCGCCCGCTGGCAAGCGTATGGCTTCTGCCACGGCGTGATGAACACCGACAACATGTCGATCCTGGGCATCACCTTCGACTTCGGCCCGTACGCATTTCTGGACGACTTCGATGCCAACTTCATCTGCAACCACTCCGACGACCGTGGCCGCTACAGCTACGCCAACCAGGTGCCCATCGCCCACTGGAACCTCAGCGCGCTGGCCCAGGCACTGACCACCGTGATCGAAGTTGAGCCACTGAAGGAAGCGTTGGGCCTGTTCCTGCCGCTGTACCAGGCCCATTACCTGGACCTGATGCGCCGGCGCCTGGGGCTGACCACGGCCGAAGATGACGACATGGCGCTGGTCGAGCGCCTGCTGCAGTGTATGCAACGCGGTGGCGTGGACTACAGCCTGTTCTTCCGCAAATTGGGTGAGCAGCCGGTGGCCGAGGCACTCAAGGTAGTGCGCGATGACTTTATCGACCTGACCGGTTTCGATGCCTGGGGCGCAGACTACCTGGCCCGTTGTGGGCGTGAACCCGGTAATGCCGAAGGCCGCCGTGAGCGGATGCATGCGGTGAATCCGCTGTACGTGCTGCGCAACTACCTGGCGCAGAACGCCATCGAAGCGGCCGAGGCGGGGGACTACAGTGAAGTTCGACGGCTGCACCAAGCACTGACCAGGCCTTTCGAGGAACAGCCCGGGATGCAAGCCTACGCCGAGCGACCGCCGGAGTGGGGCAAGCACCTGGAAATCAGTTGCTCTTCCTGAGTAACGCCTCTTCTACAAGGAATTAGGGAGTACGCGTGATCGGGTTGGGGCGGCCAAGCGTAGGCCTTGAGGGGGGGGGCGCCTGTGAGATCGAGCGCCGCCCGCGCGGCGCATCGCGAGCTGTGCTCGCTCCTACGTTTGTTTCGGGCCAATCAGTCCTGAGGGATTTGCGCGCGAACGTTATGGCGCACGACGCGATATCGTGTTGCGCGAACAAGGCGGTCGCGCGCGTCTGTCACAGGCATGACTGGCCCGAAACAAACGTAGGAGCGAGCACAGCTCGCGATGCGCCGCGCGGGCGGCGCTCGATCTCATAAGCGATGAAAATCCCCCGCCAACCGCTCCGGCCTATTCAACCGTTCTCTTCAAGCAGCGAATGCAACTCGACAAACTGCTGAGTCAGCTTGTGCCGCGGTTCCAGGTGAATCAGCGGCAGGCTGGCGTGGTGCGATTCGCGCATTTTCACCGAACTGCCCAAGTACACCGGCAGCACCGGCAACCCTTCGGCCAGCAGCTCGTCGAGCATCTGCTGTGGCAGGCTGGCACGTGACTGGAACTGGTTGACCACGATGCCTTCAACCATCAGGTCTTCATTGTGGTCTTCCTTGAGGTCTTCGATCTCGGCCAACAGGCCATACAAGGCCTGGCGCGAGAAGCTGTCGCAGTCGAAGGGGATCAGCACGCGATCGGCAGCGATCAGCGCAGAAACCGCATAGAAGTTCAGCGCCGGCGGGGTATCGATGTAGATACGCTCGTAATCCTCGTCCAGCTCGTCGAGCAACTTGCGCAGCTTGTTGATCTTGTGTTTTGCCTCCAGCTTTGGTTGCAGGTCGGCCAGCTCGGCAGTGGCGGTGACCACATGCAGGTTGTCGAACGGGGTTTCATAGATATCGACCTTGTTCTTCTTGCTGAACGGCCCACTGGAGAGGCTTTGCTTGAAGAAGTCGGCAATACCCATGGGGATGTCCTCGCCGGTCAGGCCGGTGAGGTATTGGGTCGAGTTCGCCTGGGCATCCAGGTCGATCAACAAGGTCCGGTAACCTTCATTGGCACTGACCGCCGCCAAGTTGCAGGCAATGCTCGACTTGCCCACGCCACCTTTCTGATTGAACACCACGCGCCGCATGATTGACCTCCGTGTATCAACGAATGCCCGAGTATGTGGCGGCAGTGGGGCAATGACCAGCGCCATTTGGCCGGCATCACGCCTGACCGACCACCTGCCCCGTCAACAACTCGGCGAATGCCTTGGCCATCACCGAATGACCGCGCTCGCGCTGCACCAGCCACACCGCCGTCATCGCCTCTTCATCGAGCAAGGTACGGTACACCACCCCTTCTATGCGCATGCGCTGGAACGACGCCGGCAGCACCGACACCCCCAGCCCCGCCGAGACCAGGCCGATGATGGTCATCGCTTCACCTGCCTCTTGCGCAAAATGGGGGCTGAAACCCGCATGCCGCGCCAGGCTCAGCAATTGTGCATGCAAGCCGCTGCCATAACTGCGCGGGAAGAACACGAAAGGCTCAGGGGCCAACGCCGCCATGTAGACGCCTTGTTCAGTGCCCTCGGCCAGCGGATGCGAGGCATTGATCACTGCCACCAACGGTTCTCGGAACAACTCGGTGGCCACCAACCCCTCCGGCAGCGGCATCGGCCGCATCAACCCCACCTCGATGGACTCGTCGAACACCCCTTCGGCAACGTCACGGCTGCTCATTTCCTTGAGGTTCAGGTGCACCGCCGGAAAGCGCTGACGAAAGGCATGAATGGCCTTGGGGATTTTGGAGGTGAACGGGGCCGAGGAGGTGAAACCGATTTTCATCTCGCCCAGCTCGCCCAACTGCGCACGCCGGGCTACATCCGCAGCCTTCTCCACCTGCGCCAATACCTGGCGCGCTTCCTCGAGGAACAATCGACCGGCCTCGCTCAGTTCGACACGACGATTGGTCCGGTCGAACAACCGGGCCCCCAACTCCTGCTCCAGGGCCTGGATCTGCTGGCTCAAGGGCGGCTGGGAAATACCCAGCTGCTGGGCGGCGCGGCCAAAGTGCAGCTCCTCGGCCACAGCAATGAAGTAACGCAGATGACGCAGTTCCATGATCCGCTCCAAACAAGTCGCCAAACATCTCAAATAGGTCGAACAATATATTGGATCTAATCGTTAGCCAGCTATATGCTTTTTTCATTGCGCCAGAGGTACCCGTCCGTGAAAACTGCAGTAGCCCCCCTCCTCCTTGAGCCAAAGCCTGCCATCCTGACCGAAATGTGGATCGAAAAAGGCACACCCGCCTTCATGAAAACCGTGCTGGCCTTGTTCAGCGGCGGTTTCGCCACCTTCGCCTTGCTGTACTGCGTACAGCCGATGATGCCTCTGCTATCCAGGGAGTTTGCCATCAACGCGGCGCAGAGCAGCCTGGTGCTGTCGGTGTCCACCGCCATGCTGGCGTTCGGCCTGCTGATCACCGGCCCCATTTCTGACCGCATCGGACGCAAGCCTGTGATGGTGTTCGCGCTGGTCTGCGCCGCCCTGTCCACCTTGGCCAGCGCAGTGATGCCCAGCTGGGAGCTGGTACTGGCCACCCGCGCCTTGGTCGGCCTGTCGCTGAGCGGCCTGGCGGCAGTGGCGATGACCTACCTGAGCGAAGAGATCCACCCGCAACACATTGGCCTGGCCATGGGCCTGTACATCGGCGGCAACGCGATTGGCGGCATGAGCGGGCGGCTCATCACTGGTGTACTGATCGACTTCGTCAGCTGGCACACGGCGATGCTGACCATTGGCGGCCTGGCCCTGGTGGCCGCACTGGTGTTCTGGAAGGTGCTGCCGGAGTCACGCAATTTCCGCGCACAGACGATGAACCCACGCAGCCTGCTGGACGGTTTTGTCGTGCACTTCAAGGACGCCGGCCTGCCCTGGCTGTTCCTTGAAGCCTTCCTGCTGATGGGCGCCTTCGTCACCCTGTTCAACTACATCGGCTACCGCCTGTTGGCCGAGCCCTACCACATGAACCAGGCACTGGTCGGCTTGCTGTCGGTGGTTTACCTGTCGGGCATCTACAGTTCGGCACAGGTCGGCGCCCTGGCGGACAAGCTGGGCCGGCGCAAGGTATTCTGGGCCAGCATCGTGGTAATGGCGGTTGGCTTGCTGATGACACTGGCCAGTCCACTGGTGATGGTGATCGTGGGCATGCTGGTGTTCACCTTCGGCTTCTTTGGTGCGCACTCGGTGGCCAGCAGCTGGATCGGCCGCCGGGCACTGAAGGCCAAGGGGCAGGCGTCGTCGCTGTACCTGTTCTGCTACTACGCCGGCTCCAGTGTGGCCGGTACCGCGGGCGGGGTGTTCTGGCACCAGTGGGGCTGGAACGGGATCGGGCTGTTCATTGGCAGCTTGCTGGCGGTGGCATTAGTGGTGGCGTTGCACCTGAGCCGTCTGCCAGCCAAAGCAACCTGAACGCACACGCAATACGGACTTCAGCCTTCAGCCAGCGCCATAGCCAACTGCACCTGCAACTGTTCATCCACAGCCTGCAACTGCAGGCGCTGAACCTGTCCACCGTCCCGTTCCAGGGCATGCAACCAGCTCAGCACAGCAGCTGGCGGGCCTTGCAGGCTGACCTCCAGTTGCCCCTCCCTGGCCTCCAGGCCCGCAACATGCAGGCCGGCAAGCCGTGCACGCTCGCTCAAACTGGCAGGCGTAAGCGGCTCGGAAGTGTCAGCCGACTGAGGTTGGCGTTGGGTAACACGCTTCAACAGCGCAGCCAGCGCTTGTTCTTGCACAAGGTGAGCCTCAGCATTACGCAAACGGGTCTGGCTCGGTAACCAGGCCAGCTGCCAGACAATCAACAGGCCCACAGCCCAAAGTGCCAGCGTCAAAATCGTTCGCCTGGCAGCCGGTATCTGCTGCCACTGCTGCGCAAGCGCCTTTTTGTTCAAGCGTTTCATTCAGCCTCCAGCCAGGAGATGGTTGCCCGTACACCTTCGCCGACCTGCCGTGCGTGCCCCATCCGCACCCCTGGGGCACGCTGACGAAGGCGCTCCAGATCATCGAAACCTTGGGCGACGACGTCGATGGTCCAACCCTCTGAGGTCTTGGCCTCGGCGTGCTCGATCGTAACGTTGCCAACACCCGCCAACGGGTCTGCAAACATCGCCAACCGCTCGACAGCCGTCGGTGGTCCAGGCCGTTGCTCCAGAGCCTGGACCTGAGCGGCCAGGTCAGCGCCGGGCACCTGCCCGGGAGCCCAGCGCGCGAACATCTGCACATTTTCGGCATGTTGCAGTGAGGCTTGCTGCTGCAGCCAGTCAGCACGCAGGTAATCAGCCAGACACACCAGCAGCAGCGCTGCCAGCATGCCACCACCCAAGGCTTGCCAAGGCGGGCTGCTACGCTGTCGACGCATCGGGCCCTGGCGCAGGTCCACCGCAGTGCCACCCCCGTCCACCAGCCTGCCAACTGCACTGGCGACATGCTTGTCGCTCAAAGCCTCGCCAGGCGAACCCGGCTCGGCCAGCCAGAGCCGGGGAGCCAAGCGGCGCGACAACACATGAGCCTGCCGTTCACTGACAGCCAGGCGCGTACCGTCCGCCCCACCCAACAGCCAGCGACCCTCGAACCATAGCGCGCAAGCCTCCTCAGTGCCCAACAGGTCGGCGTCTACATGCACCGCAACCGGGTCGATGCCCTGTGCCTGCAACATCGACATGAGGTGTCGATACTCCTCCAGCGCGACTGTCACAACTTGCCGGTAACCACCTGCGTCTGGGGGACCGAATGCCAAATGCAAGGTTTCCAGTGCCTCAGCAAGCTGCTCCTCGGCTGCGTAAGCCAGCGACTCGCGCGTCGGCCGCCTGCCCGGCACCGGGTCCAGCTTGCAGCATCCGGCCATCTCCATCGGCAACACCAGTACCACGGCAGCACCCGCCAACCAAGTAGGTAGCGCCCCGAGGGTGGTTCGGCATTGTTCGCCTTGCGCCGTGTACAGCAGCACCGGCCACTGCAGCCCCGCGGCAGGCATGCCTTGGGCCAGCAAAAACAGGTAATGCCTACTCATCTGGCCTTTGCTCCGGTTGTGCAGAATATGAACGTCGCATGACGCGCACTTGGTGCGTGTCCAAATCGATTTCCAGGTCGCTGTAGAGGTACATCCGCCTGCCTGCCAGTTCTGCCTGAACCTCCAGGCGGTACCATCGGCTCGTCACGGATAAACCATGACTGTCGACGCCCAGGCCGTCCAACGAGGGGAGTGCCAGAAAACGTTGCACGGTGGGAATGCCATGCTCGGGGCGCTCGCCTACCAACTGCCGCGCAACAGACAGCTCCACACCTTCAAGGGCCGCCAGCAGCCGTGCCGAAGCCGTATTGATGTTCAGCCCTGCTGTGCGCGGCAGGGCTGTCACCCAAGGCTGCAACCGCGCCACGGCTTGAGCATCCATGCCTGGTAGCGCACGCAGCTGGGAAGGGTCGAGCATGGGCTGCCCCAGCAGCGGATCGAGCGCTGGAGGTTCGATCTTCAATGACCGGCAAAGGCGTTTCCAGCGCTTGAGCAAGACTGGATTGGGTGTCCCGTTCACCGTCAGGGCAGCGAGGTTGAACCGGCCTGAAAGGTCTTCCAGGCGATAGCGGAGCTGGCCTTCACCAAGACTCAGCTGACGGCTGCGCGCCCAGGGCTGGCCGAGATGGGTCACCTGAAGCACAGTGGCAACCTGCTGCTTCAAATGCCCCAGCGCATGACGCTCCCCGGCCAGCGCCAGTTTCAGCAACTGCGATGCGTCAATCTGCTGGCCCACACTGCCCAGCATTCCCTGATGGCTGCGCAACATCCCGGCCACCAGGAACGACAACAGCGCCATGGCCAGTAGCACGGTAACCAGCGCCAGGCCACGCTGCTGCGCGCTTTTCACAGAGTGCCCCCGGCCAGCGGCAGCACGCGGCGTATCGCCTGCAATCGTTTGGTCGACAACATTACCTCAAGCGCCTGCGGTGGTTGCCGGGTGTGGACCGATGGCCACTCGGGCTGCCAGCCCACACCGGCTGCATGCATGCGCCAACGCAACTCGACAACCCCCTCCAACAGGCGCTGAGGCTGGCCCTGGCCATTTTCCAGCCCGCGGCGTTGGCGCCACAGCACACCTTCCGCCAACCAATACTCCACGACTCTCAGATCGCTGCGTGGTAACGGCTGGCTGTCACGCTCCGCTCCCAGTACCCAGCTCACCCGATGCTTTTCCAGCGTCACGCCATGACCGCTGCCCTTTGCCTTGCCCGCATGCCAATAACCCTGCAAGGCATCTCGCTGCATTACGCTCATCGCCCGGCCAAGGGCTCGCAGTTCAGCGGCCTGGGGCTGACGTACCGTATCCGTCTGTAACACTGCTGCCACCAACTGGCTCGTCCCTTGAGCCAGCAGGGCAAATACGGCAATGGCCAGCAACAGCTCCAGCAGGGTGAAGCCCCGCTGGCGGCCCGCTGTTTTGCTTTCATGGCAGAGCATTGCCACCCTCCAGCCAGCCCGTGGCCTGGTGGAGCACTGTGCGATCTGCAGCCAGCCCCACAGTGATGGATACTTCGATCAACCCCACATCGGCCAGGTGATGCATCGACTCCCGCACGAACCAGGTACGCTGGCCAAAAACGACTGTCTCGGCGCGTTGCCCTGCAACGGGCAGTGGGTTAAGGCCAAGCTCCGTCAAACGGTTATCAGCGATCCAACTTGCGAACAACCGGTCATGGGCACCCTGCGTTTGCACCAACACGTGCTGGCTGGCGGCAGTCACGGCCGCAGCCAATACTGCAAAGATCGCCAACGCCACCAGCACTTCCAGCAACGTGAATCCGCGTTCAGAGGTGAAGCTGGGGGTCATTCAGGCCATCGCTCGATACATGGGCAAGCCGCACACCTGCCTCAAGGAAATACAACAGGAACGGGGTGTACTCATCGTTGCTGGCAAACGTGAGTTGTGCTGTTTCGCCGTGCCTCGAAAGCCCTGCCGGCAACCCGTCGATCTCCAGCCGCAGGCTCAGGCTCAAACTACGGCGCTGCCCCGTCGGCATCCAGGTTTGCCCCGTACGCAACATCAACTGGTATCCGTCAGTGTCGATGCGAATACCCAGGGTCTGCCCCTCGAGCACTGCTCGCTGCCTGGCCTGTTGAACCACCTGCAGGAACAGCCCGGCCTCCTGGCGTGCGGTCCGTTGCGGATCGTGCCCGACCATCAACCCGCTCATGCCCATGACGATACCCGCCAGTACCAGTACCAACAGCAATTCAAGGAGGGTAAAACCCTGGGAGCGGCGCCGGATCATTCGTCCCAGTTACCGATGTCTGTATCCAAGCCTTCACCACCCGCTTGGCCATCGGCACCTAACGAGTACAGGTCATAGCCCTGGCCCGAGCGCACTCCGGGGCTTGCGTACCGGTAAGGCGCCCCCCAAGGGTCTGACGCAGCGCGCTTGAGATAGCCCTGGGCGTTCCACTGACGCGGCAGAGGCCCCACGCTTGGGCGCCGAACCAGCGCTTCGAGGCCTTGAGCCGTGGTCGGATAACGCCCGTTATCCAGCCGGTAGATCTCCAGTGCAGTGGAAATGGACTGAATATCGGTGCGCGCCGCCGTGACCTTGGCATGGTCCGGGCGGCTCATGACATTGGGCAGCACCAACGCTCCGAGTACACCGAGGATGATGACTACGACCATGATTTCGATAAGGGTGAAGCCACGTTGCGAGTGACGTGCAGAGCCATTGAGCATGTCAGTTGACCAGTTGGTTGAGGTTGAGAATAGGCAGCAGAATGGCCAGGACGATGAACAGCACGATGCCCCCCATCACCAGCAGCATCAGGGGCTCGCACAGGCTGACCAGTAACGAGATACGACCTGCCAGGTGCTTTTCCTGAAGGTCGGCAGCGCGCTCGAGCATGCTGTCCAGCTCCCCTGCTCGCTCACCACTGGCAATCATGTGCAACATGAGCGCAGGCAGGGTTTTACTGCGCGCCAGACTGCTGGCCAGCGTTGCACCTTCGGCTACTTCGCGCACGGCAGTCAGCAAGCGTTCCCGTAGCACCAGATTGCCGACTACCCCCGCGCCAATGCTCATGGCTTCCACGAGCACGACGCCACTACGGCCAAGAATTGCCAGGGTACTGACGAAGCGGGCGGCTTCACGGGTGCGAACGAATTCGGCATAGCCGGGCAACTGCAATGCCAGGGCATGCCATTGCCGTTTGCGTGCGGGGTGGTGAAGTGCCAGGGCAATCGATGCGATCAACGCAGCCAGCACCAGCACTGCGATCACCCCATAGCGCCCGGCCGCGTCACTGAGCGCGATCAATATCCGTGTCGCCAGCGGAAGTTGGGCGTGGTCACGACTGAATGCCTGAACAA
Organism: Pseudomonas sp. YQ_5; assembly: GCF_043103305.1. Lineage (NCBI taxonomy): Bacteria > Pseudomonadati > Pseudomonadota > Gammaproteobacteria > Pseudomonadales > Pseudomonadaceae > Pseudomonas > Pseudomonas sp. YQ_5. Next base: position 41,894 of record NZ_JBICJS010000042.1, read on the forward strand.
CGTCCGGTACTACATAACCGAGCAGAAACCCCACCACCAACAGCGATACCACCATCAGGATCACGGGATAGGCCATCGCCAGCTGTACCCTCTGGCGTAACGCCTGCTGATGTTCGCCATGCTCGGCCAACCGTTCAAGCACGGCAGCCAGGTACCCGGAGCGCTCTGCAGCAGCTATGGTTGCGCGGTAGACAACCGGGAATGCCAATGGGTAGTGCGCCAGTGCATCTGCAAACGTATTGCCTTCCACTACCCGCTCAGCGACCCCGAGCAACACCTGCCGGACCTGCCGTTGACCGTTCTGGGCAGCCACCGCCTGTAGCGCCTCGGTCAGCGGCACGCCCGCCTGCAAAAGGGTCGACAGTTGACGCGTCAACAGGCACCGCCGGGCAAGCGTCAATCGCCTGCGCACGGGCACGATGGAAAATGAAGACTGCCTGGCCGCTTTGACCTTGAGCACGAACAGGCCCTGATCACGCAGCTGCTGCCGGGCCTGTTGCGCACTACTGGCCTCTATGCAGCCGCGCTGACGAACGCCGCTATTGTTCCGTGCGATGAAGCTGAAAACCGCCATGCTCAGTCCTGGCCAGTCACGCGCAAAAGTTCTGCGGCGCTGGTCTGTCCCATACAGACCCTTTGCACGCCATGCTGAAACAGGCTGGCTGAGTCGCCACGGACTATTTCGCGCATGGTCGCTTGTGACGCCCGGGCGTGAATCGCCTGGGCCAACTGTTCATCGACGACAACCATCTCGTGTAACGCCAGGCGGCCGCTGTAGCCCTGCTGACACTGTTCACACCCCACCGCCTGATAGACATGCGTCGGCAGCTCCTTGGGGTAGCCCAGGGCACTGGCCATGGCATCATCGACCACACAAGCAGCCTTGCAATGCGGGCACAGCACCCGCACCAGCCGCTGAGCCATGACGCCGGCAAGGGAAGTAGCCAGCAGGCAGGTATCAACGCCCATGTCCGCCAGCCGCGTGATGGCCCCCAAAGCGCTGTTGGTATGCAAGGTCGAGAGCACCAGATGCCCGGTCAGAGATGCCTGCACGGCAATATCGGCAGTTTCACGGTCACGAATTTCGCCCACCATCACAACGTCCGGATCTTGGCGAAGTATCGCCCGAAGACCTCGGGCGAAGGTCATGTCCACCTTGGTGTTGACCTGGGTCTGGCCTATGCCGGGCAGGTGATATTCGATCGGATCCTCGACAGTAAGAATGTTGCGGGACTCCCGGTTAAGCACCGAAAGCGCCGTATAAAGCGTTGTGGTCTTGCCGGACCCGGTTGGTCCTGTCACCAGGAAGATGCCATTTGGCCTGTCCAGCATGGCGAGGAAGGCCTTGCTCACCGAAGCCTCCATTTGCATGTGCTGGATATCCAGGCGCACTGCCTGCTTGTCCAGCAACCGCAGCACAACGCGCTCGCCGTGAGCAGCGGGCAACGTCGACACCCGCACATCCACCTCATGGCCTGCCAGGCGCAAGCTGATGCGGCCATCCTGGGGCACACGCTTTTCGGCGATATCCAGTCGCGCCATGACCTTGATACGCGACACCAGCAGCGCCGCCAGCGCCCGTGGCGGCGACAGGACCTCACGCATGACGCCATCGATACGCATGCGTACCCGCAACTGTTGTTCGAAGGTTTCCAAGTGGATATCCGAGGCGCGCGACCTGACTGCCTCGCTGAGCAAGGCATTGAGCAAGCGGATAATCGGCGCGTCCCCTTGCTGGTCGAGCAGGTCGCATGACTGCGGCAAGTCTTGCGCCAGGCGTGGCAAGTCAATCTGCTCATCCAGCCCCTGGATGACGGTATGGGCAGCGTCCTGAGTACCGCCATAGCAAGCAGCAAGGCGCTCGGCAAAATGCCCTTCATCGACCAGACGCAGCGGCCAGTGACTGCCTGTCACGCGCAACACCTCAGAAAGCACCTGCAGCGAGGCGCTGTCGCGCATCAAAACGGCCGGTTCTGCCGCCTGCCGGTCCAGCAGAATGCCGTGGCGCCGGGCAAAGCCGAATGAGAGTTCAGGGTTCAAGAGCCAGGCTCCCGGGTAGGGACAGGCCGGGTTTCGAACAGCTCGCGGGCCTCCCGAGGCATACGCTGCGGATCGGCTGAGTGCACATCACGGTAAGCGCGGCGCCCCGAATCGATCAGTTCAGCCTGGGTACGTAAAAGGGTAGGCCGCAGGAAGACCATCAGGTTGGTCTTCTCCTGAATGTCCCGGCTCCAGCGGAAAAGCCCGCCTATCAGCGGTATGCGGCTCAACAGTGGCACCCCTCGCTGCTCGGTACGCACGCTGTCCTTTATCAACCCTCCGATCACGATGATCTCGCCATCGGCGGCAAGGATGGTGCTCTTGAGCGTTCGCTTGCTGGTGATCAGGTCGCCTTCGACGGTGCTGGGGGCGAGTTCGGAGCTTTCCTGCTCGACCTCCAGGCGTAGGCTCCGGCCCTCATTGATATGCGGGCGAACCTTGAGGCTGATACCGATATCCTTGCGTTCCACGGTTGTAAACGGGTTGTCCGCGCCGCTGCCGGAAGTGGTATAGGAGCCGGTCTTGAACGGTACATTCTGGCCCACCAGAATCTGCGCTTCCTGGTTGTCCAGCGTAAGCAGGCTGGGCGTGGAAAGCAGGTTGCTTCGGCTGTTGCTGGCCAGAGCCGACACCAGCAGGCCAAACCTGTCCGACCCGATGGCCAGCGCTGCGCCGCTGGGCAACAGTTTGTCCGCGTCGAACAGATCAGCGAAAGCAGCCCCGCTGTCGGGGAAGGTCACGCCGCCTTTCAGGCTGCCGGTATCGACGCCCCACTGCAGGCCCAGGGCTTCGTTGATATCCCCGCTGACTTCGACAATGGCTGCATGTATCAGCACCTGCGCGCGGGGCTGGTCCAACTGCTCGATCATTTGCGCCACATTGTCGAGCATGCGTGGCTCCCCCAACAGCAGCAGCGCATTCTGACTGGCATCGGCCTTGACCATTACCCCAGCCGCCAACGCCGGCGCCGGGCTCTCGCTATAGGCCTTGCCATCCAGTTGCTTGCCTACATCGTTCAGTACCTCGGCCAACTGCTCGGCATTGCCATGCTGAAGGCGCACCACCCGCCAGTTTTGCGAAGAGGCCGGTGCCGCCACATCCAGGTCTCGGGCCAGCTGCGCCATACGTTGCCGGGACTTTTCCGGGCCGAGAACAAGCAGGCGATTACCGCGCACATCTGCAAGCACCCGTACACCGCTATCGGGGCCACCGGCCGATGCTTCGACGACAGGCAACACTTCAGCAGCCTGTGCCGTACGCAACGTCACCAGTTCATAGTCATGTCGCTGACCGCTGTCCAGTTGTGCCACCAAGGCTTGCAAGCGGTCCAGGTTCGCAGCCGAGTCGGTAACCACCAAGGCATTGGCAGAACTGGACGGGCCAATGTAGCCATTGCTCGATACCAGCGGCCGCAGCAAGCCCGCCAGATCGGCGGAAATGCTGCCCGACAGGCTGAACACCCGCGTGGTGAAGGCAGCCGGGATCGCGTCGGCTTGCTGGTTCGCCCAGACCTTGGCTTCGCTGGCTGGAAGCACCAGCAAGCGGTCGCCATCGTTCACCGCTGCAAAACCCTGCGCATTCAATACCGAATAAAACAGCCGGCGAACGCCCTCGCGATCATGCGGCTCATTCGATAGCACGGTGATACGCCCCTGCACGCGAGGGTCGAGCACGATCGTCTGATCCAGAATCGCCCCGACTTCCCGTACGACATCGCGCACATCGGCATCGCTCATCGCCAACTGCCAGGTTGCAGTATCTGCCAATGCCAACGTGCCGGCCACAGACAGGCAAGTGCCGACCAAGGCAACCTGCAAATAGCGTTGTAAAGTCATTGCACCTCCCGCAACAAGCGGGGTGGATCTGCTGGAGCAGGGCCAGCCACAGCCGCGCTGCCAGAGGTAAGGAATATACTGGGGCGGCTGCCGGACATCGCCACGCTTTGTTCGACGCTGCCGTCCCAGAGCGTGATGCTGCGCACCTCGATACGGCGCACAACGCTCCCGTCCGGCAACCGGTCGCCTACCCGATAGAGGGCGTCACCGTCCCGGCTGCCCACAAGCGCACGCGCTTCGCCACGGCTGGGAATGAAGCATGCCTTGAGCACCAGATCAGCCCGGCCCGTAGGTTGCCCGTCAGGCGAGCTGAGACCGAAGGCCAGGACCAGTGATGCCGTGGAGAGCGGCTTTTCCAAAGGTGCGCTGTGGGCGAAACCTTCGGGCACTTCAGGTTCAAACGACCATGGCCGTGCCGTTTCGCGGATGCCCAGCGCCACCATCGTCATCACAGGTATCGCCGCCCAGGCCCAATGCCCCAACCGTTTCATCGACTCAAGGCAACATCCGCCGAATGATGCGTCGACCCGAAAGTTCGTGCATTACCACCGCTACGACATGCAGCAACATGGCGCCAGCAAGCAACGTACTTGCTGCAACGTGCAACTTGCGCCAGGCATCCAGCCATGAAGGGTCAACCAGCAAGGGCGCTATGGCAAACCAGCCGAACACCTCGATCGGTCGGTCCATCATCAGCACACCGGTCAGCAGAACCAATGCCGTGAGCCAGTACAGCCCTTCATGGACGAAATGAGCTACCCGGCGCCCGGCGACACTCTGGTGTACCGCGCCTGGCCTGGCCATGCACACGCGAAGCAGCCAACGCATGAGAAAAACCGGGATAAAAAGCGTGGTCAGCCCAACATTCACGAAGCCGATGAAGTCAGCGCTGGAGGGTTGGACCTCAACCAGGGAAACATAGAAACCACTCGCCAGCGCCCAACCGATAATCAGGGCAGAGATCCAGTGCAACACAACCTGTTGCCAAGCATATTTATCTTGCGACATCGAAAAGTCCCGAGCCTGACCCGGCAGCCCAACTCAGGCTGCCAGGCCAGATCTCCTTAGCGTTTGATCCAGGCGTCTTGCCAGTTGCTGCCCACACCTGGCTCATACTGACTGGCACTTTCCGAATAGATCTTGCACCAGCCTTCATACGGGAATGGCTTGCACTCGAACACCTCGCCAGTTTTCGGTTGCAGGACGCGAGTTCCTGCCTTGTAACTGGCAAGCGATTGCGGGAATTCGAAGTCGTAGCCTTCACCCCCGGCCGCCTTCAACTGAACCTTGCGCTCTTCCTGAAGCAATATGCGCCCGGTTTTATTGACACCGACAACCTTGAGCAGGTGCTCGCCTTCAACACTGGCTACCGGCAGAGAAATCGGGCTGGTGGTGGCATCCACTTGCTGACGGACGAAGCCGACCTGCTGGTTGGCTGAATCGTACAGTCGCGCACTCACCTGCAAGTTACGGTTGGTCATCACCGTGAAGTCCAGCGCCGCCTTTCCATCAGTCAGGGTATATTCCGACTTGAGATCATGCAGGTGCAGATAGCTGTCATCCGAAGGCACGCCTTCGAAGTCCAACTGATAGCTGCTGATACCTGTCTCAGGCTTTGCATAGATATTGTTGGCGCCCTGTACCGGCGTGATATTGCCTTCTTGATCGGGTTGACCTGCCTGTACCAGCGACTGGCTTTCATTGATACGCGTGGCGAGCTTGTACGACCAGTTGGGTGCAAGGCCTTCTTCAGCGTTCTCGATGGTAATACTCACGCTGTAAGGCGCGCTCTCTGAGCCCGCCACGAACGCACGGGCCTTCACCTTGTCGCCAATCTGCAAGTCCCGATGTGGGTTGATGGCGCCTACTTTTGGCCATTGCGGAACAGGGCCGCCATCAGTTTGGATATCCACATCCATCACGTTGTAAAACGCAGCGGCCGTATCATCGACAGTCCAGACACCCATGATGACATGGTGCCCCGACCTGTCTGCCGGCAAGGTGCACTGATGCTTGACCGGCGATGGCCCGACGGTGGGTTGACCTTCGCCGCGCGCAGGCTTGCCGTGGCCATCTACCTTGCAGAAAGGCGTCAACTCGAACGCATCGCGTGCCAAGGGTGAATTGGGATTCCAACCGGCCTTGGTGATGAAGTATTCCCAACCGGTTGTCTTGTGCCCTTCGGTGTAATGCCACTCGAAGGTAATGTCGCGCTGCTTGATAGTGGTCAGGTGCCAACGATTGGCAGACTGTTCGTCAAGCGGAGCAAAGTCACCTCGCTCTCCACCACTGGCGAGTTTGCCGTCGACAGGGCCACGTGCAGGGAATCCTTTAACGGTTTCTCCGACTGACTGGGGCTCGTACGTCGCTGCCCCGCACTCGGTATTTTGCCCCAAGCGACAGGCGTAGGCGCGCGAAGGCGGCTCGCTGGTATAACCATGGGCATAGGCCAATTGTCCCTGTATACCCGCACCGGCCATTGCTACCCACACACTGGTAGCCAACAGCCTTCGCACATTCTTTGTTGTACTCATGATGCCCCCCGGCGTAATGGACTTGCACCAGCAAGCCCGACTGAGTGGCCCAGTCTATTTACGCGCCAGGGATCAATATGTAGGAATTAGCTCGTTACACGCGCTGCTATCGCCCAACCGGGGTGAGGAGTTCGACAACATCTACATCGACCTCCCTGCTCATCAGGTGCTTCTCCACCTCACCAGTCAGTTTGACCTTGGTTTTTTCGTTGAACGGTGTCTGCGGGAGATCTTCATCGTCAATCTCGACGGTTATGGTGCCCGTGTCATCCTTGAACTCGTACTTGTCGTCGTTATTGATCTTTTTGGTCACGAACCCCTGCAGCACCACCGGAGTATCATCGGCGGCATCGTTGGCGGCAGCCACTGTGGAAACTGGCTGGGCACCAGGGCCCGTATAGCTGCCAGCAAGGGCAGCGGTACTGAACAGCGGGACGAGGATCAGTGCGAGATAATGGGTTTTCATGAGGATTGGGTCCTGTTTCGGTTTCGATGGGACCAGATTAACGACGATCGCTGAATTAAAACTTAATGCACAAAAAACCCGGCATCGAAGCCGGGTTTACTGAGCAGTGCATCAAGTCACTGGTGGTACTGCGCCGACAGCTCGTGCACAGCATTGATGAACACACCGGCATGCTCCGGGTCAACTTCCGGGGTAATACCATGACCAAGGTTGAACACATGGCCAGTACCGTGGCCATAACTGGCCAGGATGCGCGCCACTTCCTTGCGAATGGCTTCAGGCTTGGCGTACAGCACGGTCGGGTCCATGTTGCCTTGCAGCGCCACCTTGTCACCCACACGGCGACGGGCGTCGCCGATCTCGCAGGTCCAGTCCAGGCCCAGCGCGTCAGCACCGGCTTCGGCAATGCTTTCCAGCCACAAGCCGCCGTTCTTGGTGAACAGGATCACCGGCACCTTACGCCCTTCGTGCTCGCGGATCAGGCCGCTGACGATCTTGCGCATGTAGGCCAGTGAGAACTCCTGGTAGGCCGCCGCCGACAGGTTGCCGCCCCAGGTGTCGAAGATCTGCACGGCCTGGGCGCCGGCCAGAATCTGGCCGTTAAGGTAGCTGGTGACCGACTGGGCCAGCTTGTCCAGCAGCAGGTGAAGGGCTTGCGGGTTGTCGTAGGCCATGGCCTTGGTCTTGCGGAAGTCTTTCGACGAGCCGCCTTCGACCATGTAGGTGGCCAGGGTCCACGGGCTGCCGGAGAAGCCGATCAGTGGCACACGGCCATTGAGCTCACGGCGAATGGTGCTGACCGCGTCCATCACGTAGCCAAGGTCTTTCTGTGGGTCCGGGACTGGCAGCGCTTCGATGTCGGCCGGAGTGCTGATGACCTTCTTGAAACGCGGGCCTTCGCCGGTTTCGAAGTACAGGCCCAGGCCCATGGCATCGGGAATGGTGAGAATGTCCGAGAACAGGATCGCCGCGTCCAGCGGGTAGCGGTCCAGCGGCTGCAGGGTGACCTCGCAGGCGAACTGCGGGTTCATGCACAGGCTCATGAAGTCACCGGCCTTGGCGCGGCTGGCGCGGTACTCCGGCAGGTAGCGGCCGGCCTGGCGCATCATCCACACAGGGGTGACGTCTACAGGTTGCTTGAGCAGTGCACGCAGGAAACGATCGTTCTTCAGGGCAGTCATGTCGGCATCCGGAAAAATAGTGCGGGCATTTTCTCAGACACCAGCGCAAAAGGCACGGCCATGGCCATGTGTTTTGTCTATTGGATGCCACAGATCAAGCGTTTTTGTATACAAAAGCTTCGCGGGCATGCCCGCTCCCTCAGGTTCTGCGCTTAAACCTGCGGGAGCGAGCATGCCCGCGAATAGGTCGCCAATCAGACTTCGAGGTAGTCGAGGATACCCTCGGCGGCCGTACGCCCTTCGAAGATCGCAGTCACCACCAGGTCCGAACCACGCACCATATCGCCACCGGCGAACACTTTCGGGTTGCTGGTCTGGTGCTTGAACTTGCCCTTTTCCGGGGCAACCACACGGCCCTGGCTGTCCAGCTGAATGCCATGCTGCTCAAACCATGGCGCCGGGCTCGGGCGGAAGCCGAAGGCGATCACCACGGCATCTGCCGGCAGGATCTCTTCGGAGCCCGGGATGGGCTCAGGGCTGCGGCGGCCACGGGCATCAGGCTCGCCCAGGCGGGTCTCGACCACTTTGACGCCTTCGACCTTGTCCTCACCCACAATGGCAATGGGCTGGCGGTTGTAGAGGAACTTCACACCCTCTTCCTTGGCGTTCTTCACCTCTTTGCGCGAACCCGGCATGTTGGCTTCGTCACGACGATAAGCACAGGTCACCGCCTTGGCACCCTGACGGATCGAGGTACGGTTGCAGTCCATCGCGGTGTCACCACCGCCCAGCACCACCACTTTCTTACCCTGCATGTCGACGAAGTCTTCCGGCGACTTCTCGAAGCCCAGGTTGCGGTTGACGTTGGCGATCAGGAAGTCCAGTGCGTCATGCACGCCCGGCAGGTCCTCGCCCGGGAAGCCACCCTTCATGTAGGTGTAGGTACCCATGCCCATGAACACTGCATCGTACTCGGCGAGCAGCTGTTCCATGGTCACGTCCTTGCCCACCTCGGTGTTCAGGCGGAACTCGATACCCATGCCGGTGAAGACTTCGCGGCGGTTGCTGAGCACGGTCTTTTCCAGCTTGAACTCGGGGATACCAAAGGTCAGCAGGCCGCCGATCTCAGGGTTTTTGTCGAACACCACCGGGGTTACCCCAGCGCGCACCAGGACGTCGGCGCAGCCCAGGCCCGCCGGGCCGGCGCCGATGATGGCGACGCGTTTACCGGTTGGCTTGACCTTGGACATGTCCGGGCGCCAGCCCATGGCGAAGGCGGTGTCGGTGATGTACTTCTCCACCGAGCCGATGGTCACCGCGCCAAAGCCGTCGTTCAAGGTGCAGGCACCCTCGCACAGGCGGTCTTGCGGGCAAACACGGCCGCATACTTCGGGCAGGGTGTTGGTCTGGTGCGACAGTTCCGCCGCGGCCAGGATGTTGCCTTCGGAGACCAGCTTCAACCAGTTGGGGATGAAGTTGTGTACCGGGCACTTCCACTCGCAATACGGGTTACCGCAGCCCAGGCAGCGGTGCGCCTGCTCTACGGACTGCTGCGGCTTGAACGGTTCGTAGATTTCCACGAACTCCTTCTTGCGCTGGCGCAGCAGCTTTTTTTTCGGATCCTTTCGGCCCACTTCGATGAACTGGAAGTCATTGTTCAGACGTTCAGCCATTTTTCAAAACCTCTTTACAGCAGCTGCAAGCTACAAGCTGCAAGCCGCAAGACGATCACTTAAGCCGGGCAAACCTCGTACTGCCATTACTTGCAGCTTGAGGCTTGCCACTTGCAGCTGTTTTTACTGCGGGTTGGCACGGGTGCTGGACAACAGCTGCTTCAGGTTGGCTGCCTTCGGCTTGACCAGCCAGAAGCGCCGCACGTAGTCGTCCAGGTTCTCCGAGAGCTCACGCCCCCACGCGCTGCCGGTCTCATCCACATACTCGGCAAGGACACGCGCCAGGTGGCTACGGTAGGCCTCCATCGCTTCGCCACTGATACGCTGGATTTCCACCAGCTCGTGGTTGAGCTTGTCGACGAAGCTATTGTCCATGTCGAGCACGTAGGCAAAGCCGCCAGTCATGCCAGAACCGAAGTTGTAACCGGTCTTGCCCAGAACGCAGACAAAGCCGCCGGTCATGTATTCACAGCAGTGATCGCCAGTGCCCTCGACAACAGCATGGGCGCCGGAGTTACGTACAGCGAAGCGCTCGCCCGCAGTACCTGCGGCAAACAGCTTGCCGCCAGTGGCACCGTACAGGCAGGTGTTGCCGACGATGGCGCTGTGCTGGGTTTCGAACGGGCTGCCGGCTGGCGGCACGATGGTGACCTTGCCACCGGTCATGCCTTTGCCGACGTAATCGTTGGCGTCGCCTTCCAGGTGCAGGTTCAGGCCACCAGCGTTCCACACGCCAAAGCTCTGGCCCGCAGTCCCCTTGAAGCGGAAGGTGATCGGCGCCGCAGCCATGCCCTGGTTGCCGTGCAGGCGGGCGATTTCGCCCGACACACGCGCACCGATGGAGCGGTCGCAGTTGCAGATGTCGAGGCTGAACTCACCACCCGCCTGGTCGCGGATGGCCGGCATGGCCATATCAACCATCTTCTCGGCCAGCTCGCCCAGGTCGAACGGCGGGTTCTTGTCGACTTCGCAGAACTGCGGTTTGTCCGCCGGAATGTGCGAGCTGCCCAGCAGCGGCGACAGGTCCAGGTACTGCTGGCGTTCGGTGTCACCTGGCAGCACATCGAGCAGGTCGGTACGGCCGATCAGTTCACCAAGGCTGCGCACGCCCAGCTTGGCCAACCACTCGCGGGTTTCTTCGGCGACGAAGGTGAAGAAGTTGATCACCATGTCGACGGTGCCGATGTAGTGGTCCTTGCGCAGCTTGTCGTTCTGGGTGGCCACGCCGGTGGCGCAGTTGTTCAGGTGGCAGATGCGCAGGTACTTGCAGCCCAGGGCAATCATTGGCGCGGTACCAAAGCCGAAGCTTTCGGCACCGAGGATGGCCGCCTTGATCACGTCCAGGCCGGTTTTCAGGCCGCCGTCGGTCTGCACCCGCACCTTGCCGCGCAGGTCGTTGCCGCGCAGGGTCTGGTGAGTTTCCGCCAGGCCCAGCTCCCAAGGGGCGCCGGCGTATTTGATCGAGGTCAGCGGCGAAGCACCGGTACCACCGTCGTAACCGGAGATGGTGATCAGGTCGGCATAGGCCTTGGCCACACCAGCGGCGATGGTGCCCACGCCCGCTTCGGCTACCAGCTTGACCGATACCAGCGCCTGCGGGTTGACCTGTTTGAGGTCGTAGATCAACTGGGCCAGATCTTCGATCGAGTAGATGTCGTGGTGTGGAGGTGGCGAGATCAGGGTCACGCCCGGCACCGCATAACGCAGCTTGGCGATCAGGCCGTTGACCTTCCCGCCCGGCAACTGGCCGCCCTCACCAGGCTTGGCGCCCTGGGCAACCTTGATCTGCAACACTTCGGCGTTGACCAGGTACTCCGGGGTCACACCAAAACGGCCGGTGGCCACCTGCTTGATCTTCGAGCTCTTGATGGTGCCATAGCGCGACGGGTCTTCGCCGCCTTCACCAGAGTTGGAGCGCGCGCCCAGGCGGTTCATGGCCTCAGCCAGCGCTTCGTGAGCTTCCGGCGACAGTGCACCCAGCGAGATACCCGCCGAGTCGAAGCGCTTGAGAATCGCCTCCAGCGGCTCGATCTGCTCCAGCGCCAGCGGCTGGTCGGCCACCTTCACTTTGAGCAAGTCACGGATCATCGACACCGGGCGCTGGTCCACCAGCGTGGTGTATTCCTTGAACTTGGCGTAGTCGCCCTGCTGCACGGCGGCTTGCAGGGTGTTGACCACGTCCGGGTTGTAGGCGTGGTATTCGCCACCGTGGACGAACTTCAGCAGGCCGCCTTGCTGGATCGGCTTGCGCGCGCTCCAGGCTTCGGCCGCCAGCAGCTTCTGGTCGTTTTCCAGGTCTTCGAAGCGCGCACCCTTGATGCGGCTGGACACGCCCTTGAAGCTCAGGCCTACCACCTCCTCGGCCAGGCCGATGGCCTCGAACAACTGTGCACCGCGGTACGAAGCGATGGTGGAGATCCCCATCTTCGACAGGATCTTCAGCAGGCCCTTGGAGATACCCTTGCGGTAGTACTTGAACACTTCATCCAGGTCGCCCAGCACTTCGCCGGTACGAATCAGGTCAGCCAGTACTTCATACGCCAGGTACGGGTAAACGGCCGAGGCACCGAAGCCCAGCAGCACGGCGAAATGATGCGGATCACGGGCGGTAGCGGTTTCCACCAGGATGTTGCTGTCGCAACGCAGACCCTTTTCGGTCAGGCGGTGGTGCACGGCACCCACGGCCAGCGAAGCGTGCACCGGCAGCTTGCCCGGGGCGATATAACGGTCGCTCAGCACCAGCTGGGTCTTGCCCCCACGCACAGCTTCTTCGGCCTGGTCGGCAATGTTGCGGATGGCCGCTTCCAGGCCGACGCTTTGCTCATAGTTGAGGTCGATCAGCTGGCGGTCAAAGCCTTCGCGCTCCAGGTTCATCAGCGAACGCCACTTGGCAGGCGAGATGACCGGCGAGCTGAGGATCACCCGCGAAGCGTGCTCCGGGGACTCCTGGAAGATGTTGCGCTCGGCACCCAGGCAGATTTCCAGCGACATCACGATCGCTTCGCGCAGCGGGTCGATCGGCGGGTTGGTCACCTGAGCGAACTGCTGGCGGAAGAAGTCGTATGGCGAACGCACACGCTGCGACAGCACGGCCATCGGCGTGTCGTCACCCATCGAACCAACGGCTTCCTGGCCCTGCTCACCCAACGGGCGCAGCACCTGGTCACGCTCTTCGAAGGTAACCTGGAACATCTTCATGTATTGCTTGAGCTGGTCAGCGTCGTAGCTGGCCACGCCCTGGTCGTCGGTCAGTGTCGCCTGGATACGCGTAGCGTGCTGACGCAACCAGCGCTTGTATGGGTGCCGCGACTTCAGGCGGTTGTCGATGGCGTCGGTGTCGAGAATCTGGCCGGTTTCGGTGTCCACGGCAAGGATCTGGCCCGGGCCGACACGGCCCTTGGCCAGCACTTCCTCAGGCTGATAGCCCCATACGCCGATTTCCGAGGCGATGGTGATGTAGCCATTGGTGGTGGTCACCCAGCGCGCCGGGCGCAGACCGTTACGGTCGAGCAGGCACACCGCGTGGCGGCCTTCGGTCATGACGATACCGGCCGGGCCATCCCACGGTTCCATGTGCATGGAGTTGTATTCGTAGAAGGCGCGCAGGTCGGCGTCCATGGTCTCGACGTTCTGCCATGCCGGCGGTACCAGCATGCGCACGCCGCGGAACAGGTCGATGCCACCGGTAACCATCAGCTCCAGCATGTTGTCCATGCTCGACGAGTCGGAACCGACGCGGTTGACCAGCGGGCCGAGCTCTTCGAGGTCGGGGATCTGGTCGTTGGCGAACTTGGTGCGACGAGCCACGGCCCAGTTGCGGTTGCCGGTGATGGTGTTGATCTCGCCGTTGTGGGCGAGGAAGCGGAACGGCTGCGCCAGCGGCCATTTCGGCAGGGTGTTGGTGGAGAAGCGCTGGTGGAACACGCAGATCGCGGTTTGCAGGCGCTCGTCACCCAGGTCTGGGTAAAACGCCGCGAGATCGCGCGGCATCATCAGGCCTTTGTAGATGATGGTCTTGTGCGAGAAGCTGCAGATGTAGTGGTCGGCGTCATGGGCGTTGGCCACCGACGAACGACGACGGGCGCTGAACAGCTTGATGGCGAATTCCTGATCGCTCAGGCCTTCACCGCCAATGAACACCTGCTCGATCTGCGGCAGGCGCTCCAGGGCCAGGCGGCCGAGTACGCTGGTATCGATCGGCACCTTGCGCCAGCCGACCAGTTTCAGGCCGGCGGCGAGGATCTCGCGGTCCATGTTGGCGCGGGCAGCTTCGGCTTTGACCGGGTCCTGGTTGAAGAACACCATGCCGACGGCGTACTGCTTGGGCAGCTCGACAGCGAAGTGCTCCTGGGCCACGGCTCGCAGGAATTGATCGGGCTTCTGCATGAGCAGACCGCAACCGTCACCGGTCTTGCCGTCGGCATTGATGCCGCCGCGGTGGGTCATGCACGTCAACGCCTGCATGGCAGTTTGCAGAAGGTGGTGGCTCGGCACGCCCGTCATATGGGCGATCAGGCCAAAACCACAGTTGTCCTTGAATTCTTCGGGATGGTACAGACCTGTTTTCATAGACACATTCTCACCAGGTTCACCTCTCAACGGAGGTAAATCTCTTTTTTAACAACCACTTACCATCCACGCCGATCAAACGCCAGCTTTTTTGCGGTGGTCATGGAAAACCATTGTTGCACAGCGACAGCGATGCCCACAAATTTTCATGTCTCGGCATTGAAAATTTATGTCGCAATTTTGAATGTTTTTGCGCCATGCGCCGTGATATCGGCTTGACTCGAGTCTGAAGCGTTTCAGCCATGACTGCAACTAGGGGCTTGTGGCCGGCAGTCCGGGACAGAAAAGCCTGCCGCGCTCGGGCGCAGCAGGCTAGTCGAAAGCTAGAATTCGCTTAGCTACTGGGCGGCGGGGTGATGCCGCCCGGAAGGTATCAGCGGGCCGCAGCCAGCTCTTGTTGGACGCTGGCGACGGTACGTGGCCAAGGTTTACCAGCCTGGACCTTCGCTGGCAAGTTCTTGATTGCTGCAACCGCTGCGTCGCGGTTGGCGAAACTGCCGTAAGTCACGACGTACAGGGGTTTGCCCTGCAGGTTTTTCTTGAAGTAGCGATAGTCGCCACCCTGGGCCTTGACGTAAGCCTGGGCCGACGCTTCGGAGCTGGTTCCGAGGATCTGCACCACATAATTGCCCGGCTTCTGTCCAGCATACCAGCCACCGTTGCCAGCGCTAGCGGCTGCTGGTTTCTCGGCGGCTTTGCCGGCCGGCTTGGCCACGGCGACCTGGGTCGGCGCTGGCTTGGCAGGCGCAACCGGCTTGGCGGGCTGGGTTGCAACAGGCTTCGGCTCAGGCGCAACCGACTGTACTGGCTGCGCAGGCGCCGGGCCAGCCGGCACACCTTGTGGCGGGGCGATGGTGGTTACGGTCGGTGGCGGGTTGCCAGGCTGCAGCGCGGTGTCGCCCGCCGGGCTTCCCTCTTCACCGTCGCCCATGCCTGCGGCTTGGGCCAGCGGTTCGCGCATCACCGGCTGCGACTGGCCAACCAGTGGCAGCGGCATTGGCTGGGAGGAGCCGGAGAACTCGATGGCAGCGCCCTGCTTACCGTCACCCAGCGGCAACTGGGCTTGGGCGGCCGGCGCTTCGGCGGGGGCCTTGTCGCCTTTCTTGGGCATCAATACCGCGGCCGCAACGGCAACCACGACCACAGCGGACAGCGCGAGCACATGTTTTTTAGGCATCTTGAACCCCATGGTTGGTCGCTTGGCCGTCGAGCGGCTGGCGATCATCGCTTCGATCAAAGTGTCACGGGCGACCTGGTTGATGTTGCCAGGCCAGCCGTCGGAGTTTTCATGGATATCGGCGATTTGTTCACGGCTGAACACCTCGATGCCCCGGCCAGCCCCTTCCAGGCGCTGCTCCAGGTACTCGCGGGTTTCTTCTTCACTGTAGGGCGCAAGCTCGATGATGTGGAAACGTTCTTCCTCGACATTGAGCTCGTCCAGCCCGGCAATCAGCGATGGCTCACCGAACAGAAACACGTGCGGACGCCCCTCAGGTACCCCCGCCGCCAATTCCAGCAACGCTTGGAGTGCCGACTCGTCGAGTTGTTCCGCATCGTCCACCAGCAAATACACTTCCTGCCCGGTCAGTGCCAGCTGCACCACCTTCGACAGGATCGCCTGTACCTCGGGCTGGGCCACACCCAGCTCCTGCGCGACCTGCGCGAGCATACTGGAGGCATCGCTGGCGCTGCGGGCCGACACCACCACACTTTGCACAGCCTGCTTGTTGGTGCTGGCCACCAGGGCCTGGCGCAACAGCGACTTGCCGCTGCCCAATGGGCCACTGACCACCAGCATCAACTGGCTATAGCGCGCCAGGTGGTGCAGTTGGCCAAGCACAGGCTTGCGCTGGGCCGGGAAGAACTTGAAGCCAGGTACGCGGGGCGCGAATGGATCATGGCTCAACTGGTAATGGTCGAGAAAGGCCTCATCGGCATGCAAACTTGTCATTGCGCTGTCACAACCTCAAAGCTGGGCCACGATCGCGCGGTAATCCGCCGACAGCGTGGCCTGAAGAATCTCTTTCGAATAGTCGTCGGTCACCACGGCCTCGCCCATCTGGCGCAGCAGCACCAGACGCAAACGACCGTCGAGCACCTTCTTGTCGACCGCCATGTGCTCCATGAAATGCGCCGGGGTCATTTCCTGTGGTGGCACCACCGGCAAACCTGCGTCCTGCAACAGGCGGATCCCACGATCGCGCTCAGCCTGGTCGATCCAGCCAAGGCGCATGGACATTTCCAGGGCCATCACGGTACCCGCCGCCACGGCTTCGCCGTGCAACCACACGCCATAGCCCATGTGGGTTTCGATAGCATGCCCGAAGGTATGCCCCAGGTTCAGCGTGGCCCGTACGCCAGACTCGCGCTCGTCGGCGCCCACCACTGCGGCCTTGGCCGCGCAAGAGCGGCGGATGGCCTCGGTCAGGGCGGCCGAATCGAGGGCACGCAGTGCCTGCATATTGTCTTCGAGCCAGGCGAGGAACGGCTTGTCGCAAATCAGGCCGTACTTGATCACTTCGGCCAGGCCTGCAGACAGCTCGCGCGCTGGCAGGGTCTTGAGGCTGGTGGTATCGATCAGCACCGCATTGGGCTGATAGAAGGCACCGACCATGTTCTTGCCCAGCGGATGATTGATGCCGGTCTTGCCACCCACGGAAGAGTCGACCTGGGACAACAGGGTCGTTGGCACCTGGATAAAGTCGACGCCGCGCTGGTAGCAAGCGGCAGCGAAGCCAGCCATGTCACCAATCACGCCACCGCCCAGAGCGACCACCGTAGTACGACGATCATGGCGGGCTGTCAGCAGGCCATCGAAGATCAGCTGCAGTGTTTCCCAGTTCTTGTGGGCTTCACCATCGGGCAACACCACTGGCAGTACCGAATAGGCACCGAGGGCCTTGCTCAGGCGTTCGAGATACAGCGGCGCGACGGTCTCGTTGGAAACGATGGCAACCTGCCGACCCGCGATGTGCGGTGCCAGCAGCTCGGGCTGGTCCAGCAGGCCTTCGCCAATGTAGATCGGGTAGCTACGCTCGCCCAGGTCGACCTTTAGTGTCTGCATGTATCCCCACAATGTACTTGGGCGCGGCGCCATCCGGCGACCTGCGCGGTAACGTTGAGCCTCGCCTCGGCGCTGGTGGCCGAGAATAGTCCCGGGTTAACGGGGCGGCAACTGCTGCAAGCGCTCGAGAATATCGATCACCACCATGCGTGGTGGCCGCTCGTCGGTTTCAACCACCAGGTCGGCGATCTCGCGATAGAGCGGGTCGCGGGTTTCCAGCAAAGTGCGCAAGGTCGCCTCGGGGTTGGCCGTGCGCAGCAGCGGGCGGTTGCGGTCGCGCGCGGTGCGGCCGACTTGCTGTTCGACCGAAGCATGCAGGTAGATCACCCGGCCACCCTGATGCAGCGCCTGGCGGTTGGCTTCGCGCATTACCGCGCCACCGCCGGTGGCCAGGACCACACCGTCGAGCGCGCACAGCTCGGCGATCATCGCTTGCTCGCGATCACGAAAACCCGGCTCGCCTTCCTTGTCGAATATCCACGGGATGTTTGCGCCGCATCGCAGTTCGATTTCCTTGTCGGAATCCTTGAACAGCAGGCGCAGCTCTTTGGCCAACAGGCGTCCGATGGTGCTTTTACCAGCGCCCATGGGCCCCACAAGTATCAAATTTCGCACAGAATCAACGACTCACAGCAATCGCCTGGTCACTCATGATACGCGGAGTCAGGAAGACCAGCAGCTCGGATTTTTTCTCTTGTAATGCATCGCGTCGAAACAGCCGCCCAACATACGGCAGATCGCCGAAAAATGGCACCTTGTCGACCACATTGTTTTGCGAAGTCGAGTAGACGCCACCGATCACGATCGTTTCGCCGTCCGCCACACGAACCTTGGCATTGACCTCGTTCTTGCGGATCGGCGGTACGTTGTTCAAGGCATTGACGTAATCCGGCTCGTCCTTGGTCACCCTGACGGTCATGATCACCTTGTTGTCCGGGGTGATCTGTGGCGTTACTTCCAGCGACAGAGAGGCTTCGCGAAACGATACCGAGGTAGCGCCGCTTTGGCTCGTTTCCTGGTAAGGCACCTCGGTACCCTTGAGGATCCTCGCCGTTTCCTTGTCAGCCGTGACCACCTTGGGCTGCGAAATGATCTCGCCGTTGCCGCTTTTTTCCATGGCACTGAGTTCCAGGTCCAGCAACACGTCACCGCGCAACAAACCAAGGCCGATACTGCTGCCGGCACGCTCCAGGCCGAGGTCGACGAACAATTCCTTGCCGGGCCGCAGCTTCTCGCCGTACAGCGGCCCGCCCCAGCGCACCCCCAGGCTTTTCTCATAATCGACGTTGGCCTCGACGATACGCGCCTCGATCGCTACCTGGCGCACCGGCACATCCAGCTGCGCCACCAGCTGGCGCAACTCGGCCAGGCGTTCAGCGGGCAGATACACCACCAGCGTATTGGTGCGCTCATCGACACTCAGGCTACCCGTGGGGATGCCGTCACCCTCCAGACTTGCCTGCAGCAACTGCGCCAAATCGGCGGCCTTGGCGTGGTGAATGGGCAGCAGCTCCCGACGCAATGGCTGCTGGTGCGCATCCAGCACCTGACTCACCCGGGCATCTGCTGATTGCGCGGCAAACTCGGCTGCAGGCGCCACCAACAGCACATTACCCTCCTGGCGCCGGGACAGGCCCTTGCTGCGCAGCACCAGGTCAAGCGCCTGATCCCACGGCACGTCCTGCAAACGCAAAGTGACACTGCCTTGTACTGCATCACTGGCGACCAGGTTGACGCCGGCGTAGTCAGCCAGCACCTGCAGCACTGCACGCACCTCTACATCCTGGAAGTTCAGCGACAGGGGTTCACCCTGGTAAGGCGTCGCCGAAGCCAGCGGGATCGACAGCAGGGTTGCCAGCAGGTATTTCATCCACGTTTTCATTCGGGTCCGAGGCCTCCTTGCCCAGGCGCTTGGCGAGGGTGATGAACGCCGTGCGCTCGTGCCATACCCCCGCCATGAAAAGCCGCTCACGCACTTCGACCTGACGTTGGTCTATATGCTTCACTACCCCCTGATCGCGCCCTACCCGGTCCCCCGGGCGCACGCGATAGAGCTTGCCAGCCGCCATCAGCAGCGCCTCGCGTGCCGTCCCGCGCGCCAGGCTGCCGACCATCTCCAGCTGTGCCAAAGGCACGCCGACCAGGCCAGTACTGGCCACTCGCGCCATAGCAGGGGCAAACGGGTCCACCTCAGGCGCAGCCATTGCGGCTCTTGCCGGCAGGTGCGCCAGCATTGCGGGTGCCTTCATGGGCGTTGCCGCATGATAGGCATCAACCCGCAACCGCAGGCGCAACAGCCCAGGCTGGCGATCAACGGTTGCCAGGCTCATGTCACCGCTGCGCAGAATCCGCGCCTGCCCTAACCATTCGTCCAGCCACAGCCGCAAGGCCGGGTAACGCCCTACCACTTGCACCTCCAGCGGTACCTTGCTGAATCCGGCCTGTTGCTCGCCCTCACTTACATCCAGGCGCTCGACAAGCAAGCCATGCGCATGCCCCGACACTGCCAGACGCTCAAGCAGGTCGCTCATGCTTTCCCCGGCTGCCAGATACCAGTGCGCTTCTTGCAACCGTTGCTCGGCAAGCACCACTGAAGCCTTCAGCCGCTCCAGTTCTGCCAACTGCGATGCACTGGCTGCCTGCAGCTGGCTCAGCTCGACATGCCTGGCCTCCTCCCGCGCCTGCTGCTGTAACAGTGGGGGCAGGCGTATCGCGCAGCCGAGGCCGAACAGCACAACAGCTACGAGCACTGGCGCCAGCCGTCGGAAGCGGCCTGAGCGCTCGACCACCGCCAGCCAAGCGACCATTTGTGCTGCACTCACGACCAAAACGCCGCAACGCGAGCGGTCAGCAAAAACTCATCGCCGTCCGGCAGGCTCTTGATGTGCTTGAGTTCCAGATCGAGCAAAGCGTTCGAGCGGTTCAAGTCGCGCATGAACTGCGCAACCACAGCACCAGACGCAGCCACCCCTGTCATCTGCAAGCGGTCACTATCAAGGCTCAGGTCTAGTAGCTGCACACCTTCAGGCAGCGCCCCTTCAAGGTCGGCGAACACACCGGCCAATACATCCTGATGGGCGCGCAGGCCTTCCAAAGCCACCGCACGGGCAAGTATCGCTTCATGCTGTGCACGTACCTCGGCCAGCGGTTGCACCTGCTCACCCAGTACATCAAGGGTCGCTTGGCGCTGGGTATTGGCCAACACCTGCTGCTGCCCGCGCTGGCGGGCCAGCTGATCGACCAGCATCACGGCGCACAAAGCCAACAGTGCGCCAGCAACCAGCTGGCCTCGAAAGCGCCGCAGCGCCGCCTGACGCTGCCTTTCGCGCCAGGGCAGAAGGTTCAGCCGCATCATGGACGCAACCCTCCCAAGGCCAAGGCGCTGGCCAGGAGCATCGACCCATCAACATGTTCAAGCCCTGCCAGACCAGGCAGGTACGTGCACGGCACATTCAGCCGGCTGCCAAGGCCCTGCAGCCAGTCCGGACTGACCGATGAGCTGCTGACAACCCACAACCGCGCAGGCAGGCCCTGCCCGGCAAGCCAAGCCTGCAGGCGCTCTGGCCATTGCCCGTGCATGTCCGGGCCAGCCGTTTGCAGCTCACAGCGCTGGTAGGCCCTGCCGGGCTGCCAGTCATGAAGGGTTACGCTGCGGGCTTCGACACGCAGCAGTGCTGCGCCCTCAAGGCCGCCCTGTGGCAACATGCGGCACAAGGCAATGTTGTCGACCTCGACGGCTTCCAACTGCAAGCCCGCCTCCTCGACGACGGCTTCGAGTGACGCCAGCGCACTCTGCCGACAGGCGGCAACCATCACCTCGGAGCAACCTGGCTGGGCATGGGAAGCGCCCATGACCTGAAAATCCAGGGCCAGATCTTCCAGCGGAAACGGAAACAGCCGCTCTGCATCGGCAAGCAACTGCGCCTCCAACTGTGCCCCGTCCTGCTGCACAGGCAGATGGCACAACTTGCAAATAACCTGACTGGCCGGCAGCGCCAGTGCTACCCGGCGTTGCCTGAGGCCGCTGCGCCGGTATGCTCGCTGCAGCGCAGCCGCCACCACGTCAGGTTCCGCAGCCCAGTCATCGGCCAGCGGCGCCTGAAACAGCTCTTGTGCCGACCCCATCACACGGCAGCGCCGATTGCGCTGTTGCAGTTGCATTATCCGAACGGCGTCGGGGGTAATTTCCACCCCCACGAGTGAACCGGCATCCTTGCCGAAGCGTCCAAGCATCGCGACTCCTTTGCTGTTTGGTGCAGCTGCCAAACGCAACTGCCTGTCGCAACCCCGCGGCAACACTGGGCCGGGGCTACTCATCGAGTCGACGGGTAGCCTGGCCGGTCACCCGGAGAGGCGAAAAATGCTTATAATGCCCAGCGTTTTTTGGTCCACCGGACCTGCGTGCAATCCACTCCCAACCTGGACACCGAAAAGCCTTGATACGTCTGCTGAAGTTCTTCTGGTGGTCTTCCGTCGCAGTCATCTGCGCGCTCGTACTCGGTGTGAGCGGTGCGTTTCTGTATCTTAGCCCCAGCCTGCCCTCGGTCGAGTCCCTCAGAAGCATCCAGTTGCAGATCCCCCTCAGGGTGTACAGCAGCGATGGCAAGCTGATTGCCGAATTCGGCGAAATGCGCCGCTCGCCGATCCGCTTCGCGGATATTCCCCCACAATTCATTCAGGCGCTGCTGTCAGCCGAGGACGACAATTTCCTCAACCATTATGGTGTCGACCCCAGCAGCCTGATGCGCGCCGCGACCCAGCTGGTGAAAACCGGTCATATCCAGACCGGCGGCAGCACCATCACCATGCAGGTGGCGAAGAACTTCTTCCTCACCAGCGAGCGCAGCTTCTCACGCAAGACCAACGAAATCCTGCTGGCCCTGCAGATCGAGCGTGAGCTGACCAAGGACGAAATCCTTGAGCTGTACGTGAACAAGATCTACCTGGGCAACCGCGCCTACGGTATCGATGCAGCTGCACAGGTGTATTACGGCAAGTCCATCCGTGACGTGAGCCTGGCGCAGATGGCGATGATCGCCGGCCTGCCCAAGGCACCGTCACGCTTCAACCCGCTGGCCAACCCGGTGCGCGCCAAAGAGCGTCGCGACTGGATCCTCGGACGCATGTACAAGCTGGGCAAGATCGACGAGGCCAGCTACCAGGCCGCCCTGGCCGAGCCGCTCAATGCCAGCTACCACGTGCCGACGCCTGAGGTGAATGCCCCGTACATCGCCGAAATGGCCCGCGCGGAAATGGTCGGCCGCTACGGCAGCGACGCCTACACCGAAGGCTTCCGCGTCACGACCACCGTGCCTAGTGACATGCAGGAAATGGCCAACAAGGCCGTCCTCAAAGGGCTCTCCGACTACGATGAGCGCCACGGCTACCGTGGCCCTGAAGCACGTTTCCCGGGCCGCACCCAGGCAGCCTGGCTGAAGGAGCTGGGCAAGCAACGCACCCTTGGCGGCCTGGAGCCAGCCATTGTCACCCAGGTGGAACAAACCGGCCTCAAGGTGCTGACCCGCGACGGCCAAGAGGCGCAGGTTGCCTGGGACACCATGAAATGGGCGCGTCCGTTCATCAACAACAACGCCCAGGGCCGCGCACCGCAATCGCCGGCCGACGTGGCCCAGGTCGGTGACCTGGTGCGCCTGCAACGCCTCGAAGATGGCACGTTGAAGTTCAGCCAGGTACCCGCTGCGCAAAGCGCCCTGGTCACCCTCGACCCGAACAGCGGCGCCATCCGCGCCCTGGTTGGCGGTTTCTCGTTCGAGCAGAGCAACTACAACCGCGCCGTGCAGGCCAAGCGCCAACCGGGCTCAAGCTTCAAGCCATTCGTCTACAGCGCCGCGCTGGACAGCGGCTACACCGCTTCCAGCCTGGTCAACGATGCGCCGATCGTGTTCGTTGACGAGTCGGTGGATAAAGTGTGGCGACCGAAGAACGACAACAACACCTTCCTCGGCCCTATCCGCATGCGTGAGGCGCTGTACAAGTCGCGCAACCTGGTGTCGATCCGCCTGCTGCAAGCCATGGGCGTGGACCGCACCATCGACTACATCGCCAAGTTCGGCTTCAACAAACAGGACCTGCCGCGCAACCTGTCGCTGGCCTTGGGCACCGCCACCCTGACCCCGATGGAGATCGCCACCGGCTGGAGTACCTTTGCCAACGGTGGCTACAAGATCACCCCGTACCTGATCGACCGCATCGAAAGCCGCAGCGGCGAGACACTGTTCACCGCCAACCCGCCCCGCGTACCGCAAGGTGCCGAGGACCAGGCGGGCCTGGCCGCCCCCGAGCAGCCAATCAGCACTGCCGCCATGCCAGGCGAGGCACCTTCTGCCGTCAGCCAGGTGGCCGCGGCACCGCAAACGCCAGCAGTGGCCGAACGGATCATCGACGGGCGTACCACCTACATCCTCACCAGCATGCTGCAGGATGTGATCAAGCGCGGCACCGGCCGCCGGGCCCTGGCCTTGGGCCGTACCGACCTGGCGGGCAAGACGGGGACCACAAACGAATCCAAGGACGCCTGGTTCTCCGGTTACAACGCCGATTACGTGACTACCGTTTGGGTCGGCTTCGACCAGCCGGAAACCCTCGGCCGCCGCGAATATGGCGGGACTGCGGCCCTGCCGATCTGGATGAACTTCATGGGCGCGGCACTCAAGGACAAGCCTGCGCACGCCCCGGCAGAGCCGGAAGGCATTCTCAGCTTGCGCGTCGACCCGGTCAGCGGTCGAGCCGCATCGCCGAGCACACCGAATGCCTACTTCGAGCTGTTCAAAGCCGAAGACTCGCCGCCGTCGGTGGACGAACTGGGCAATGGCGTGGCACCGGGCAGCCCGCTGCCAGCCGATGAAGCGACGCCGATGGATCTGTTCTGAAACAGGGCGCCTTATCCAGGATATGCGTGGGCGCGCCAATCAAGCGCCAAATATAGTGTGACAACCACCTCGCAATTCCAATGCCCCAACAAAAAGCCCCGGCTCATGCGAGCCGGGGCTTTTTTATGTCGCTTGCTGCAATCAGCCGTTGAACACTTCATCCACGCTGGTCAGCGGGTAGTGCTTCGGATAAGGCAGGGTAGCCACGCCAGATTCGATGGCAGCCTTGGCCACAGCATCGGAAACGACGGTGATCAAGCGTGCATCCAGCGGCTTCGGAATGATGTACTCACGGCCGAACTCCAGGCCTTCAACGCCATAGGCTTCGCAAACTTCCTTCGGCACTGGCAGCTTGGCCAGGTCTTTCAGGGCGATAGCGGCAGCGATCTTCATCTCTTCGTTGATACGCTTGGCGCGAACGTCCAGAGCACCACGGAAGATGAACGGGAAGCCCAGCACGTTGTTGACCTGGTTCGGGTAGTCGGAACGACCGGTCGCCATGATCACGTCATTGCGAGTGGCATGCGCCAGCTCTGGGGAGATTTCCGGGTCCGGGTTCGAGCAGGCGAACACGATCGGGTTGGCAGCCATCGACTTCAGGCCTTCTGGGCTCAGCAGGTTCGGGCCAGACAGGCCTACGAACACGTCGGCACCGTCAAGGGCGTCGGCCAGAGTGCGCTTGTCGGTCGCGTGGGCGAACTGCGCCTTGTACTGGTTCAGGTCGTCACGGCCAGCGTGGATCACGCCACTACGGTCGATCATGAAGATGTTCTCGACCTTCGCACCCATGCTTACCAGCAGCTTCATGCAGGAGATGGCAGCAGCGCCGGCGCCCAGGCAGACGATCTTGGCGTCTTCCAGTTTCTTGCCGGCGATTTCCAGGGCGTTGATCATGCCAGCGGCAGTCACGATGGCGGTACCGTGCTGGTCATCGTGGAACACCGGAATATCGCACTGTTCGATCAGGGTACGTTCGATTTCAAAGCACTCAGGTGCCTTGATGTCTTCAAGGTTGATGCCACCGAAGGTGATCGAAATGCGGCGAACGGTGTCGATGAACGCTTGCGGGCTTTCCGACTCGACTTCGATGTCGAACACATCGATACCGGCGAAACGCTTGAACAGAACACCCTTGCCTTCCATGACCGGCTTGGAAGCCAGTGGGCCAAGATCACCCAGACCGAGGATGGCAGTGCCATCGGAAATCACCGCAACCAGGTTGCCTTTGCCGGTGTATTTGTAAGCCAGCTCTGGATCACGGCCAATTTCGCGCACCGGCTCTGCAACACCTGGGCTGTAGGCCAGGGCGAGATCACGGGCGGTGGCAGTGGGCTTGGAGAGTTCAACGCTCAGTTTCCCCGGACGAGGTTGAGCGTGATATTCGAGAGCGGCGGTTTTCAGGTCTGACATGGTGGGCATTCCGCTATTTACTGTTCTGACGGACCGCCGAGGATACGCAAAGAGCCGGGGAGCCACAAGACTGGCCGGTCACTTGTGTCAAGGCCTTTAGCCTACGACTTTACGCTACAACCCACGGGGGCATACGACCTACAGTGTGTACAATCCACTATCGAAATGTCTACATCTTTTAGCCTGAAATGCGCGCCAGCATGCTCGGATCGGTCAACGGCAACACCCAGCGTCGCTGCCCGGGCTTGAGGCCTCCCCTGCGGGAACGATCCAGCACCCAGCCGCGCGCTTCGACCTGGTGTCCCTTGAGGTTATCGAAGAAGCTGGCGGGGAAGTTGCGCTGCAGACGAGCGGGAACCTGCAGCACCATGGTATTGCCCAGGGTCAGCCAGACCCCGCCACGATTATGCTCAATGCCTACGATACGACCACGTACAACAGCGAAACCTGACTGCCTGACATCGCCTGCAGGCACCACGGGTGAACGCCGCCACAGCCCAACACCAGCCTGGCGCGCCGCTTGTTCGGCAAGCTGCTGGCAGCCGCTGAAGCGCACATTAGGGGCAATTGCCACGCGATAGCCCAAGCCCTCGCTAAGCAATTGTGCTTCCAGATTGTCGCCATTGCGGCTGTAGATGTGCGCCAGTGTGCGACCGTACTTGTCTTTGCCTTCAACACCAGGCACCAGCCCGACGCGATGGTCACTGGCCTTTACCAAGGCCTGCAATCGCCGCCTGGCAGCTTCGGCATAAGGCTCACTGGTACGCCCCTTGCGACCGATTTCCGGTGCATTGATGCCGATCAGCCGCACACTGCGGCCATCGACCAGACGCAAGGTGTCGCCATCGACCACCTGTCGTACCGCTACCCATTGGGGCTTGTCCGGCAGTGGGCAGAACGCCAGGACCGGGAAATGCCAGATAACGCCCACAAAAAAGGCGCCCACAAGGGGCGCCTTCTTCAGCAACAATGCGAAACCCGAAGGATTCGCCATGCGCATGATTACTTCTTGGCACCGAACATGCCGAAGCGATCGGCGAACTTCTGTACGCGACCACCGGTGTCCAGAACTTTCTGCTTACCGGTGTAGAACGGGTGGCACAGGTTGCAAACGTCGATCGACAGGACATTGCCCAGGGTCGAACGAGTTTCGAACTTGTTACCGCAGCTGCAGGTGACTGCAACTACTTCGTAGTTCGGGTGGATACCTTCTTTCATGGTCACTTCCTCGAGCTGCGTGCCGCCACCCAACACCAATTGTTGAATACCGCACGTAATTAGGCGGCGAATAATACCAGAGCACACCGTCAGCGCAAGATGTCGCTTGCACCGACCGTCGTCTGCTAGGCTCGCCAGTCCTTGTAACGCCCTCCGAGACTTTCCGCGTGTCCGACGTCATCCTGCGCCTTGCCCTGCCCTCTCCGCTGCGGCGCCTGTTCGACTACAAGGCGCCGGCGAGCATGGCGCGCCAGACCTTGACCCCTGGCATGCGCATCCGCGTGCCCTTTGGCCGCCGCGAAATGATCGGCGTGCTGATAGAGGTGTGCACGCAGAGCGAAGTGCCCGCCGACAAACTGAAGCCGGCCAGCGCCCTGCTCGACCCGGTGTCCCCCATCCCCGCGTCGCTGTTCAAGTTGTGCCTGTGGACCGCCCAGTACTACCAGCACAGCCTGGGCGATACCCTGAGCTGGGCGCTGCCCACGCTACTGCGCCAGGGCGAAGCCGCCGAAATGCGCCAGGAACGCTTCTGGCATATAGCCCCTGGCGCCCGCCTGGAAGACCCGCGCATTGCCCGCGCGCCGCGCCAGCGCGACGCCCTCAAGACCCTGGCCCAGCACCCGCACGGCGTGGCCCACAGCCTGCTGGCCAAACTCAATCTGAACAAGGACAGCCTCGACCTGCTGCTGGCCAAGGATCTGGTGCAGGTCGAGACGCGCCGCCACTTGCCGGCACAACGCCATGAGCACTGGCTGGCACAGCCGGAACTGCCACTCAACGAAGAACAACGCGATGCCTTCGACGCCGTGTGCGAGGGCTTTGGCGGCTTCGGCGCGTTCTTGCTGGCCGGCGTCACCGGCAGTGGCAAGACCGAGGTCTACCTGCAACTGATCCGCGAAACCCTGGAAGCCGGCAAGCAGGCGCTGGTGCTGATCCCGGAGATCAACCTCGGCCCGCAAACCCTGGCGCGCTTCGAGCAACGCTTCAACGCGCGCATTGCCCTGCTGCACTCTGCGGTGAACGACCGCGAACGTCTGGATGCCTGGCTGGCGGCACGGGATGGCGAGGCCGATATCATCATCGGCACCCGTTCGGCATTGTTCACACCGATGAAAACCCCCGGCCTGATCATCATCGACGAAGAGCACGACGGCTCCTATAAACAGCAGGAAGGCCTGCGTTACCACGCCCGCGACCTGGCGCTGGTACGCGCTCACCAGGAGAACATCCCGATCCTGCTCGGCTCCGCCACACCGTCGCTGGAAACCCTGCATAACGCCCTGACCGGCCGCTACCGCCTGCTGCGCATGAACCAGCGCGCCGGGGGGGCACGCCCGCCGCGCATGCTGCGCCTGGATGTGAAGAGCCTGCCGCTGGACAGCGGTATCAGCGGCCCGCTGCAGCAGGCTATCCGACAGACGCTGGAGGCCGGCCAACAAGTGCTGGTGTTCCTCAACCGCCGCGGCTTTGCCCCAACCCTGCTGTGCCACGACTGCGGCTGGCTGTCCGAATGCCCACGCTGCGATGCGCGCATGACCGTGCACCAGCGCTCCGGCGTCCTGCGCTGCCATCACTGTGGCTATGACGAACGCCTGCCGCACCAGTGCCCGCAATGCAACCATGTCGACCTGCGCCCGGTCGGCGCCGGCACCGAGCGCGCCGAAGAGCGCCTGAAGGTGCTGTTCCCGGATTACCCGATCCTGCGCGTGGACCGCGACAGCACGGCGCGCAAGGACGCCATGCACAACTTGTTCAGCACCATCCAGCGCGGCCAGCCGAGCATCCTCGTCGGCACCCAGATGCTCGCCAAGGGCCACCACTTCCCGCGGGTGACCCTGGTGGCCATCCTCGATGCCGATGGCGGGCTGTTTTCCGGCGACTTCCGCGCCAGCGAGCGCATGGCACAACTTATCGTCCAGGTGGCCGGGCGGGCCGGGCGGGCCGAAGAACCCGGCAAGGTCATCATCCAGACCCACCTGGCCGACCACCCACTGCTGGTACAGCTAACCGAGCAAGGCTACTTCGCTTTCGCCGAACAGGCCCTGGACGAACGCCGGGCCGCCGGGCTGCCGCCCTACTCGCACCTGGTCTTGCTGCGTGCCGAAGCACACAAGCCGGGGCAGGCCGAAGGTTTCCTCGACGAAGCCTGTGCCGCCGCCGAGCGCCTGGTGGCCGAACAACTCCTGCCGGGCATCGAACTGCTGGGCCCGGTACCGGCACCCATGGAGCGTCGCGCCGGACGATTCCGCGCGCAACTGTTGATACAGGCCAATACCCGGGCGCCGTTGCATCGACTGATCAGCGCCTGGTTGCTAGTGTTGGAACAGTTGCCGAGCGGGCGCCAGGTGCGCTGGTCGCTGGATGTCGACCCGGTAGACCTGTATTGAGCTGCAAGCTGCGAGTGACCAGCGGCAAGCAAGCGCCGGGCGGGTGCGATGCCGCTTTTTCTCGCCGCTTGTGGCCCCCCGCTTGCCGCCCAAAGGTTGGCAACCTGCTCCCGGCAACGGATAATGCCCAGTTTTTCCACCTGCGCATCCAGGCGCTCACCGCGCTTGCGGTCGAAAAGAGATCCCCATGAAAGACACCATTCGCCAGCTGATCCAGCAAGCCCTCACCCAACTCGTCACCGACGGTGTGCTGCCTGAAGGGCTGTCGCCGGCGATCCAGGTGGAAAACGCCCGGGACAAGACCCACGGCGACTTCGCCAGCAACATCGCCATGATGCTGGCCAAGCCGGCCGGCATGAAGCCGCGCGACCTCGCCGAAAAACTGATCAACGCCCTGCCGGCCAGCGCCGACATCAGCAAGGTCGAGATTGCAGGCCCCGGCTTCCTCAACTTCTTCCAGAACACCGACGCCCTGGCCAACCGCCTGGATGCCGCCCTGGCCGACGCCCACCTGGGTGCGCGCAAAGCCGGTCCGGCGCAAAAGGTGGTGATCGACATGTCGGCACCCAACCTGGCCAAGGAAATGCACGTCGGCCACCTGCGCTCGACCATCATCGGTGACAGCGTTGCACGTGTGCTGGAGTTCCTGGGTGACAACGTCATCCGCCAGAACCACGTCGGTGACTGGGGTACCCAGTTCGGCATGCTGATGGCCTACTTGCAGGAAAACCCGATCACCAGCGACGAGCTGTCGGACCTGGAAAACTTCTACCGTGCGGCGAAGAAACGCTTCGATGAATCGGAAGAGTTCGCCACTCGCGCCCGCGGCCTGGTGGTCAAGCTGCAAGCTGGTGACCCCGAGTGCCTGGCCCTGTGGACTCGCTTCAAGGACATCTCGCTGTCGCACTGCCAGAAGACCTACGAGCTGCTCAACGTCAAGCTGACCATGGCCGACGTGATGGGCGAAAGCGCCTACAACGACGACTTGGCCAACGTGGTGGCCGACCTCAAGGCCAAGGGCCTGCTGGTCGAAGACCAAGGCGCCCAGTGTGTGTTCCTCGACGAGTTCAAGAACAGCGAAGGCGACCCCCTGCCGGTGATCGTGCAGAAGGCCGACGGAGGCTACCTGTACGCGACCACCGACCTGGCTGCCGTGCGTTACCGCAGCAACGTATTGAAAGCTGACCGCGCACTGTACTTCGTCGACCAGCGCCAGGCCCTGCACTTCAACCAGGTGTTCGAAGTGGCCCGCCGCGCTGGCTTCGTCAGCCACCCGATGCAAATGGAGCACATGGGCTTCGGCACCATGAACGGCGCCGACGGCCGCCCGTTCAAGACTCGTGACGGCGGCACCGTGAAGCTGATCGACCTGCTCACCGAGGCCAAGGAGCGCGCCTACGCGCTGGTCAAGGAAAAGAACCCGAGCCTGGCCGACGACGAACTGCGCCACATCGGCGAGGTGGTGGGCATTGGCGCGGTGAAATACGCCGACCTGTCCAAGCACCGCACCAGCGACTACAGCTTCAACTTCGAGCTGATGCTCAACTTCGAAGGCAACACCGCGCCTTACCTGCTGTACGCTTATACCCGCGTAGCCGGCGTGTTCCGCAAGCTGGGCAAAGGGTTTGACGAAGTCGACGGCAAAATCGTGCTGCAAGCTGCCCACGAGCAAGATTTGGCCGCGCGCCTGGCGCAGTTTGGCGAAATTCTCAACAACGTCGCCGAAAAAGGCACGCCGCACGTGCTGTGCAGCTACCTGTACGACCTGGCCGGCCTGTTCTCCAGCTTCTACGAGAACTGCCCGATCCTCGCTGCCGAAACCCCTTCGCAGCAGCAGAGCCGGCTGCGCCTGGCCGCCCTGACCGGCCGCACCCTCAAACAAGGTCTGGAACTGCTCGGCCTGGAAACCCTGGAGCGCATGTAAGTTGGCTGCCAAGAAAAAACCTGCCCCGAAACGCGGCGCCAGCCGCCAGACGGCACCGGCCAAACAGCCGATCCCCGGCTGGGTATGGCTGGCGGTCGGCCTGACCGTAGGCGCGTTCATCGTGTTCCTGATGAAGCTCGAACCCGGTGGCGACGACATCAAACGCACCAAACCCGAGCAGCAGAAGCCGGCGAAAACGGCCGAAGCCGGCAAGCCAGCGCAAGCTACCCCGCAACAGCCGGTGAAGCCGAAGTACGACTTCTACACCCTGCTGCCGGAATCTGAGGTGATCGTGCCGCCGGAAGCCGTACCGGAGAAAACGCCACCCGTGCCGGCCCAGCCGGTAGCCCCGGTAACACCAGCAGAAGCGGCTAAAATCGACACGGCGAGGGCCCAGGCAGCGCTGCTCGGCCAAACCCCGCCACCGCCACCACCTGTGATCAAGCCGGCTGCGACCACGCAGTACTTCCTTCAGGCAGGCTCGTTCCGCAAGCAGGCCGATGCCGACAAGGTACGGGCACAGATCATCCTGCTGGGCCAGTCGGTGAAGGTGGAGTCGGGTACGGTCAAGGAAGAAACCTGGTACCGCGTGCTGGTCGGGCCGTTCAGCAACCGCGAGCAATTGACCGGGGCACAGAAGCAGCTGGCTGGAGCCGGTTTCAGCAACCTGTTGCTGCAACAGCGGCAGACCCGCCAGTAACAAAGAAGGCCTTGCCGCAGCAGTGCGACAAGGCCTTTTTTGTATCGGCAGCATTGCCCGTGAGTGGGCTGCAGAACAGCCCCGGCACCCTCAGCCCCGCCCCGCATTCCTCTCGGACACCTGGGTGTTCAACGTCCAGAAGTCATACAGCACCCCCACCAGGAACAACCCACCGGTAAAGAAGTAGATGATCGCGGTGATCCACTTGCCCTGATACAGCCGGTGCAGGCCAAACACCCCGAGGAAGGTCAGCAGAATCCAGGCGATGTTGTAGTCGATACGCCCGGACTGAAACCTCAGGTCGGCTTCACGGTCCATGGACGGGATCAGGAACAGGTCGATCAACCAACCAATGCCCAGCAAGCCCAAGGTGAAGAACCAGATGGTCCCGGTAATCGGCTTGCCGTAATAGAAGCGATGGGACCCGGTGAAGCCGAAAATCCACAGCAGGTAGCCAATGGTTTTGCTGTGGGTGTCGTGAAAGGGCACCCCCTGTTGATAACTGTTCATTCATAGCCCCTGTGGGTTATCCGAAAATTTTCTAAGAAAAAATGTGACTTTCTCGTCGCAAGCCGACATACGGCAACTGGGCAATCGACCAACGGATCAATGATTGATCAAAAAGCTGTTATAAAGTTGCGCGCCCAACACATAACTATTCATAAGAGCTTCATCTATGCCGCCTTTGATCAAGACATGGCTGACCCTCTGCCTATTATTGCCCCTGGCCGCCCACGCCACCAATCGTGAGCAACGTCTTCCCAATGGTTTTACCGGCTACACGACCAACGCCTCGGTGAAACGCACACCAGTCAAACAGACCGCGCTGCGCGCCCGCCCAAGCAACGCCGTCAGCAGCCGCGGTGCGAATGTCGCCGCCATGTCGCCTAAGCAAAGCAGCGATGTGCTGAGCCGTGCGGTCAATGTGCTCGGTACCCCTTATGTTTGGGGCGGCAGCAGCCCGAAAAAAGGCTTTGACTGCAGCGGGCTGGTCAAATACGCCTTCAACGACGTCGCTGACGTCAACCTGCCGCGCACCTCCAATGCCATGGCCCAGGGCCACGGGGTGAAGGTAGCCAAGGCTGATCTGAAGCCTGGAGACCTGATCTTCTTCAACATCAAGAGCCGTCGGGTCAATCACGTCGCCATCTACCTGGGTAACGACCGCTTCATCCACGCGCCACGCCGTGGCAAGCGGGTGAGTATCGACACCTTGAGCAAGCCTTACTGGCAGAAGCACTACGTGGTGGCCAAGCGGGTACTGCCGAAGGAACAGCAACAGCTGAACCTGGCCAAGCGCTAACAGGTCCGGCCTCTTCGCGGGCAAGCCCGCTCCCAGACAGCACAGCCTTTAAAACCTGTGCCGTACCTGTGGGAGCGGGTTTACCCGCGAAAAGGCCCTGACAGGCACTAGAGATCACCGATCACCCCCTTCGCCCTCAGCCGCCGCATCGCCCCCTCCATCGTCCGCATCCCCTCCGCCGCCCCGCCCTGCATCACCGAAGACAACTGCGCCAACCGCCCCTCCCGAACCAGGTTACGCACCGCCGGCGTCGCCACCAGCACTTCCCGCGCAGCCACCCGCCCACCTTCCACACGCTTGACCAGCACCTGCGCGACCACCAGGCGCAGCGACTCGGCCAGCATCGCCCGCACCAACGGTTTTTCCTCGGCAGCAAAAACCTCAACCAACCTGTCGATGCTGCTGGTCGCAGAACGCGCATGCACGGTTGCCAGCACCAGGTGCCCGGTTTCGGCCGCGCGCAGGGCCAGACGAATGGTTTCCAGGTCGCGCAACTCGCCGATCATGATCACGTCCGGGTCCTGGCGCAGTGCACTGCGTAGCCCCTGAGCAAAGCCGCGACTATGGCGCCCCATCTCACGCTGGTTGACCAGGCTGCGCTGACTGTCATGGATGACCTCAACAGGGTCTTCCAGGGTAATGATGTGCAGTGCCCGCTCGCGGTTCAGCTGGTCGAGCAGCGTTGCCAGGGTGCTGGACTTGCCACTGCCTGTCGGCCCGCCGACGAGGATCAAGCCATCACTGCATTGCGCAACAGCTTGAAACACATCCGCAAGGTCCAGCTCGCTCACTGTGGCAATGCGCCCCGGAATCAGCCGAAAGGTCACCGCCGGGCCCTTCAACTGGCGAAACAGGTTCAACCGAAAGCGCCCAAGCGCCGGCAACTCCAGCGCAAGGTCCAGTTCATCGCCTTGGGCCCACTGCTGGCACTGGTGGTCATCCAGCACGCTCGCCATGCCCTCGATCAAGGCACCCGCGCTCAAGGGCGGCAAGCCCATACGCTGCAACTCGCCATCCAGGCGCAGCATTGGAATCTGGCCCGTCGCCAGGTGCAGGTCCGAAGCCCCCGCATCCACAGCTCGGGCCAACAGGTCGGTCACATCCATGAGACTCCCCAAAGGCCTTCAAGCAGGTAGAATGCCGCAGACCCTACAGCTGCCGGCATTGATCCATGTCCACCCTAGCAGACAACCTTTCCGCGATTTCCGCCCGTATCGCCAGTGCTGCCCAGGCAGTCGGGCGTGATCCGGCCAGCGTCCAGTTGCTGGCCGTGAGCAAGACCAAGCCCGCCAGCGCTATCCGCGAGATCCATGCCGCCGGTGTGCGCGACTTCGGGGAAAATTACCTACAGGAAGCACTGACAAAGCAGCAGGCGCTCAGCGACTTGCCCTTGATCTGGCACTTCATCGGCCCCATTCAGTCGAACAAGACCAAAGCGATCGCCGAGCACTTCGACTGGGTACATTCCGTGGACCGCCTGAAAATTGCCCAACGCCTGTCGGAACAGCGCCCTGCCGGGCTGGGGCCGCTGAACATCTGCCTGCAGGTAAACGTCAGCGGCGAAGACAGTAAGTCCGGCTGCGCCCCGGCCGACCTGCCCGCGCTGGCCGCAGCCGTAGCCGCACTGCCCAACCTGCGCCTGCGCGGGCTGATGGCAATTCCCGAACCCACCGAAGACCGCGCCACCCAGGAGGCCGCCTTCGCCAGCCTGCGCAAGTTGCAGGAAGGCCTGGGGCTTGGCCTGGACACCCTGTCCATGGGCATGAGCCACGACCTGGAAGCGGCCATCGCCCAGGGCGCGACGTGGGCACGGATTGGCACGGCCCTGTTCGGAGCCCGCGACTACGGCAACACCTGATTCCATGCTTCACTCACTCTTTTCCACAAGGACCTGACATGAGCAAGACACGTATTGCCTTTATCGGCGCCGGCAACATGGCCGCCAGCCTGATCGGTGGTCTGCGTGCCCAGGGCCTGGACGCCTCGCAGATCCGCGCCAGCGACCCCGGCGCCGACACCCGCAGTCGCATCCAGGCCGAGCACGGCATTGAAGCCTTCGAGGACAACGCCCAGGCTATTGATGGCGCCGACGTCATCGTGCTGGCGGTCAAGCCACAAGTCATGAAAACCGTCTGTCAGGCGTTGCAGCCCAACCTGCAGGATGGCCAGCTGATCGTTTCCATCGCCGCCGGCATCACATGCGCCAGCCTGCAAAGCTGGGTGGGCGCTCGCCCGGTAGTGCGCTGCATGCCCAACACCCCGGCATTGCTGCGCCAAGGCGTGAGCGGCCTGTACGCCACCGCTGAAGTGTCCGGCGAACAGCGTCAGCAGGCCGAACAACTGCTGTCGGCCGTGGGCACCGCCCTGTGGCTGGAGCAGGAACAGCAGCTGGACGCCGTGACTGCTGTGTCTGGCAGTGGCCCGGCGTACTTCTTCCTGCTGATCGAGGCCATGACCGCGGCCGGCGAAAAACTCGGCCTGCCACGCGAAACCGCCTCCCAACTGACCTTGCAGACGGCCCTGGGCGCCGCGCGCATGGCGGTTGCTAGCGATGTCGATGCCACCGAACTGCGCCGCCGCGTCACCTCGCCCGCCGGCACCACGGAAGCGGCGATCAAGTCGTTCCAGGCTAGCGGCTTCGAAGCCATCGTCGAGCAGGCGCTGCAGGCTGCAGCCACGCGCTCCGCCGAGCTGGCCGAACAACTGGGCAAATAAGGAGCTTTAGATGAATGCACTGTCAGGCGCCGCGATTTTCGTGGTGCAAACCCTGGTAAGCCTTTACCTGGTAATCGTCCTGCTGCGCTTCGTACTGCAGTTGGTCAAGGCCAACTTCTACAACCCGCTGTGCCAGTTCGCAGTTCGTGCCACCCAACCGCTGCTCAAGCCGATCCGCCGGATCATCCCTAGCGTTGGCGGGCTGGATACCTCGTCGCTACTGCTGGCGGTGGTCATCCAGGCCCTGCTGATGGGCTTCGTGCTGATGGTCACCTACGGTACCTTCGGCGACGTCCTGCACCTGCTGATGTGGGCAATCATCGGCATCACCTCGCTGTTCCTGAAGATTTTCTGGGTGGCGATGATCGTCATGGTGATCGTTTCCTGGGTTGCACCCAACAGTCACAACCCGGCGGCCGAACTGGCCTACCAGATCAGCGAGCCAGTGCTGGCGCCGTTCCGCCGGCTGGTGCCAAATCTGGGCGGCATGGACATTTCGCCGATCTTCGCCTTCCTGGCGATCCAGGTGATCCAGTCGTTTGTCATGCCCCCTCTGGCCGCCTACGCCGGCATGCCTCAAGAGCTGTGGCGAATGATCTGAGGCTCGCCAGCCCCAGCTTGCCCCCAGTCGCAAGCCTTTGCTTGCCGCTGGGGGTAGCGCTCTTTAGACTTACGCCTCCGTCAAGCGTGAGCAGGGTCGATGTCAACTGTCTTTCCCGAAGATTCCGTCGGTCTGGTAGTACCGCAAACCGCCCGGTTCGATGAACCGCTGGCACTGGCCTGTGGCCGTTCACTGGCCAGTTACGAACTGGTCTACGAGACCTATGGCACCCTGAACGCCAGCGCGAGCAATGCCGTGCTGATCTGCCATGCCCTGTCCGGCCACCACCATGCCGCTGGCTACCATGCCGCCACCGACCGCAAGCCGGGCTGGTGGGATAGCTGCATCGGCCCCGGCAAGCCGATCGATACCAACCGCTTCTTCGTGGTCAGCCTGAACAACCTCGGCGGCTGCAACGGCAGCACTGGCCCCAGCAGCGTCAACCCTGCCACTGGCAAACCGTATGGCGCCGATTTCCCTGTACTGACCGTAGAGGACTGGGTACACAGCCAGGTGCGCCTGGGCGAGCGCTTGGGCATCCAGCAGTGGGCCGCTGTCGTGGGCGGCAGCCTTGGCGGCATGCAGGCACTGCAATGGACCATCAGCTACCCCGAGCGTGTGCGCCATTGCGTCGACATTGCCTCGGCGCCCAAGCTGTCGGCGCAGAACATCGCCTTCAACGAGGTGGCGCGCCAAGCCATTCTCACTGACCCTGAGTTCCATGGCGGTTCGTTCCAGGACCAGGGCGTGATCCCCAAGCGCGGCCTGATGCTGGCACGCATGGTCGGGCACATTACCTACCTGTCCGACGACTCGATGGGTGAAAAATTCGGCCGTGAGCTGAAAAGCGACAAGCTCAACTACGATTTCCACAGCGTCGAGTTTCAGGTCGAAAGCTACCTGCGCTATCAGGGCGAAGAGTTTTCCGGCCGTTTCGACGCCAACACCTACCTGCTGATGACCAAGGCACTGGACTATTTCGACCCGGCCGCCAAGCAGGGGGGTGACCTGGCAGCCACTCTGGCCCACGTCACGGCGGACTACTGCATCATGTCGTTCACCACCGACTGGCGCTTCTCTCCGGCCCGTTCGCGCGAGATCGTCGACGCACTGATGGCTGCGCGCAAGAACGTCTGTTACCTGGAGATCGATTCGCCCTACGGGCACGATGCCTTCCTGATCCCCACACCTCGCTACATGCAGGGTTTCTCGAACTACATGAACCGCATTGCCATCTGAGGACAGCATGAGAGCCGATCTGGAAATCATCCACGACTGGATCCCCGCCGGCAGCCGGGTACTCGACCTGGGCTGCGGTAGCGGCGAACTGCTGGCCTCGCTGCGTGACCGCAAACAGGTCACCGGCTATGGCCTGGAAATCGACGCCGACAACATCGCCGCCTGCGTGGCCAAGGGCGTCAACGTCATCGAACAAGACCTGGACAAAGGCCTGGGCAACTTCGCCAGCAACAGTTTCGACGTGGTGATCATGACCCAGGCCCTGCAGGCCGTGGAGTACCCCGACCGCATCCTCGACGAAATGCTGCGCGTGGGCCGTCAGTGCATCATCACCTTCCCCAACTTCGGCCACTGGCGCTGCCGCTGGTACCTGGCGACCAAAGGCCGCATGCCGGTATCGGACTTCATGCCGTATACCTGGTACAACACGCCGAACATCCACTTCTGCACCTTCGCCGACTTCGAAGAACTTGTGCACGAACGCCGAGCCAAGGTACTCGACCGCCTGGCGGTCGACCACTTGCACCGCAATGGGTGGGGTGGGCGGCTATGGCCTAATCTTCTAGGTGAGATCGGCATCTACCGCGTCAGCAGCCCGGGCCTGCAAGAGCAGCCGCTCGCGGTCTGACGCCCACCGGAGGAATCGCCCCATGCGCCGCCTAGCCCTGTTCCTGATCAGCCTGTGCCTGGCCCTGCCAGTATTGGCTGCCGATGCCGCACGCCCCGAGCGCAAGGAGGTATTTGGCGACGTGACGGTGCACTACAGCGCATTCACGTCGAGCATGCTCACTCCCGAGGTGGCAGCGGCCACCGGCCTGATTCGCAGCAAGAACCAGGGCGTGCTCAACATTACCGTACTCAAGGCCAGCAAACCGGCCACAGCGGTGGTCAGCGGCACGATCAAGGACCTGACCGGGCGCAGCAGCCCGCTGTCGTTCAAGCAGATTACCGAACAGGGTGCGGTGTACTACATCGCCCAGTTCAAGATCGACCAGCCAGAAACCGTCACCTTCGACCTGAACATCGAAACCGGCGGCATCAGCAACTCTCTCCGCTTCAACCAGGAAGTGTTCCCAGGCGAATGATGAATTTCCAGCAACTCGTATTGGCCAGCCACAACGCCGGCAAACTCAAGGAACTCCAGGCCATGCTCGGCCAATCCGTGCAACTGCGCTCGATTGGTGAGTTCAGCCAGGTAGAGCCGGAAGAAACCGGCCTGTCGTTCGTCGAGAACGCCATCCTCAAGGCGCGCAACGCCGCCCGCATTTCCGGCCTGCCGGCCCTGGCCGATGACTCCGGTCTGGCGGTGGATTTCCTCGGCGGCGCGCCGGGCATCTACTCGGCACGTTATGCCGATGGCCAGGGTGACGCGGCAAACAACGCCAAGCTGCTCGAAGCCTTGAAAGACGTGCCTGAAGGTGAGCGCAGTGCACAGTTCGTCTGCGTTCTGGCACTGGTGCGTCACGCCGACGACCCGTTGCCGATCCTGTGCGAAGGACTGTGGCAAGGGCGCATCCTGTTCGAGGCCAGCGGTGAGCAGGGCTTTGGCTACGACCCGCTGTTCTGGGTACCGGAGCGCAACTGCTCCAGCGCCGACCTGGCCCCGGCAGACAAGAACCAGCTCAGCCACCGCGCCCGTGCCATGGCCCTGCTGCGCCAACGTCTGGGCCTGGCATGATCGAAATGCTGTCGCCCCCCGGCGCGGCGGGCTTTACCAGCCTGCCGCCGCTGGCGCTGTACATCCACATCCCGTGGTGCGTACGCAAATGCCCTTATTGCGACTTCAACTCCCACGCTGCCGGGCCTGAGCTACCGGAAGATGCCTATGTCACAGCCCTGCTCGACGACCTCGACCAGGAACTGTCTGCCGTACAAGGCCGCCCGCTCAGCTCGATCTTCTTCGGTGGCGGTACGCCAAGCCTGTTCAGTGCCAACGCCCTCGGCCGGCTGCTGCGCGGCGTAGAGCAACGTATTACGTTCGCGCCAGACATCGAGATTACCCTGGAAGCCAACCCGGGCACCTTCGAGCAGGACAAGTTCAAGGCCTACCGGCAGACCGGCATCAACCGCCTGTCGATCGGTGTGCAGAGCTTCCAGCCAGCCAAGCTGGAAGCACTTGGACGCATCCACAATGGCGACGAAGCGGTTCGGGCCGCTGGCATGGCGCGCGCGGCCGGTTTCGACAATTTCAACATGGACCTGATGCACGGCCTGCCCGACCAGTCGCAGGACGACGCACTGGCTGACCTGCGCCAGGCCATCGACCTGGGCCCGACACACCTGTCGTGGTATCAGCTCACCGTGGAACCGAACACGGTGTTCTGGAACCAGCCGCCAGAGCTACCCGAAGACGATATCCTCTGGGATATTCAGGAAGCCGGCCAAGCGCTGATGGCCGCGCACGGCTACCGCCAGTACGAGGTATCAGCCTACGCCCAGGCAGACCGCGCCGCCCGGCACAACCTCAACTACTGGCGCTTCGGCGACTTCATCGGTATCGGCGCTGGCGCCCACGGCAAGCTCACCTTTGCCGACGGGCGCATCCTGCGTACCTGGAAGACCCGCCTGCCCAAGGATTTCCTGAACCTGGCCAAGCCGTTCAAGGCCGGCGAGAAGCTGCTGCCAGTCGATGAACTGCCGTTCGAGTTCCTGATGAACACCCTGCGCCTGACCGATGGCGTGGAAGCCGAACTGTTCACCCAACGCACCGGCTTGCCACTGGCACAGCTGCATGAGGCACGCCGTGCCGCCGAACAAAAGGGCCTTTTGCAGGTCGAACCGGATCGACTGGTAGCCACGCCGAGGGGCCAGCTGTTCCTCAA
This sequence comes from Pseudomonas sp. YQ_5, assembly GCF_043103305.1. Classification (NCBI taxonomy): domain Bacteria; kingdom Pseudomonadati; phylum Pseudomonadota; class Gammaproteobacteria; order Pseudomonadales; family Pseudomonadaceae; genus Pseudomonas; species Pseudomonas sp. YQ_5. The sequence continues at coordinate 82,405 of NZ_JBICJS010000042.1, forward strand.
TGACCTGCTGCAGTATTTCTTGACCTAAGGATGACCCATGGATCTGGTACTTGATCTGCTCGCGACGATTTCCCGCTGGAGCCGCAGCAACCTGTCGGAGATTTCACTGGCCTTGGTAGGCTGCCTGCTGGTGCTGTTCGGCACCGATGTCAAAGCCTGGGCAGAACAACGCCTGGGGGGCTTGGCCGGCGCCCTGCGCGTGCCGTTCATGGCGCTGATGGTAATGATCGGCAGCGGTGCCGCGCTGATCTATGCCACGCCGTGGGTGGTGAAGGGGCTGAGCCAGTTCAACAACTATGCGCTGGCGCCTGTGTTGCTGGTGGTGCTGGTATTGATTGGCGTGGTGGCGGATCGCCGAGGCTGAGCTAGTGGCACCGGGCCCTTGTAGGGTTTACCCGCGAAGACCGGCAGAGCCGGCGCCATCCACCGCGTTGGTTTTTTCGCGGGCATGCCCGCCCCCACAAGACCAGCACAGCCCTGAAGTGTTGTGGATTAACTAAAAAACGCCCTTTTCAGGGCGTTTTTTTCGCCTGCATGCCTGCAAGCATCGGCACACCGAAAGGCCGTATCAGCCGATCAATCCACCTTCTCGAACTTCAAGTCCCACACCCCATGGCCCAGCCGCTCACCGCGGCGTTCGAACTTGGTGATCGGGCGCTCTTCGGGGCGCGGCACATAAGTGCCGTCTGCCGCACGGTTGCGATAACCCGGGGCAGCGCTCATCACTTCCAGCATGTACTCGGCATACGGCTCCCAGTCGGTGGCCATGTGGAACACGCCACCGGGCTTGAGCTTGCGACGTACCAGCTCTGCGAACTCCAGCTGGACGATGCGGCGCTTGTGGTGACGCGCTTTGTGCCAAGGGTCTGGGAAGAACAACATCAACCGATCGAGGCTGTTATCCGCCACGCAACGGTTCAGCACCTCGATGGCATCGCAGTCATACACCCGTAGGTTTTTCAGCCCCTGGGTCAGCACGCCATTGAGCAGCGCGCCAACACCCGGGCGGTGCACTTCCACACCGATGAAGTCCTGCTCAGGTGCGGCAGCCGCCATTTCCAGCAGGGAATGGCCCATGCCGAAGCCAATCTCCAAGGTGCGCGGGGCCGAACGGCCGAACACCTGGTCGTAGTCAACCGGGCTGTCAGCCAGTGGCAGGATGTACAGCGGGCCGCCTTGGTCCAGGCCGCGTTGCTGGCCTTCGGTCATGCGCCCGGCACGCATCACGAAGCTCTTGATGCGGCGGTGTGGGCGGGCGTCGCCGTCGGGGGTGATCGGCGTATCGTGCGATTCAGTCATCAGTTGCTCTTACTTGATCAGACCATCCAGCGGCGAAGAGGCGCTGGCATAGAGTTTCTTCGGCATACGACCGGCCAGATAGGCCATGCGACCCGCAACAATGGCGTGTTTCATGGCCTCGGCCATCAGCACCGGCTGCTGGGCATGGGCAATGGCCGAGTTCATCAGCACTGCCTCACAGCCCATTTCCATGGCGATGGTGGCGTCGGATGCGGTACCCACGCCAGCATCGACCAGCACCGGCACCTTGGATTCTTCCAGGATGATCTGCAGGTTGTAGGGGTTGCAAATACCCAGGCCGGTGCCAATCAGGCCAGCCAGCGGCATGACCGCGATGCAGCCGACTTCGGCCAGCTGACGGGCGATGATCGGGTCGTCGCTGGTGTAGACCATTACATCGAAACCTTCCTTGACCAGCACTTCGGCAGCCTTGAGGGTTTCGATCACGTTAGGGAACAGGGTTTTCTGGTCAGCCAGCACTTCCAGCTTCACCAGCGTGCGGGACTCGTGCGATTTGCGCCCATCGAGCAGTTCGCGGGCCAGACGGCAAGTGCGTACCGCTTCCACCGCATCAAAGCAGCCTGCAGTGTTCGGCAGGATGGTGTACTTGTCGGGCGACAGTACATCGAGCAGGTTCGGCTCGCCCGCGTTCTGGCCAAGGTTGGTGCGGCGCACAGCGACAGTGACGATTTCGGCACCCGAGGCCTCGGTGGCCAGGCGGGTTTCTTCCATGTCACGGTACTTGCCGGTACCGACCAGCAGGCGCGACTGGAAAGTACGCCCGGCCAGGGTGAAGGGCTTGTCGCTACGAACGTTGCTCATCGTTGTTCCTCGGGAAAAGGTTGCAGGGCTTGCTTGTGAACCGCCGGGCTGCTGTCAGCCGCCACCGATGGCGTGGACCACTTCGACCTGGTCGCCGTCATTCAGCAGCGTGCTGTCGTGCTGGCTGCGCGGCACGATATCCAGATTCAGTTCCACTGCAACACGGCGCCCGGTCAGTTCCAGGCGCGCCAGCAGGGCTGCAACGCTTTCGCCGGCAGGCAGTTCGTAAGGTTCACCGTTCAATTTAATGCGCATGCGCACGGCCACCATTGTTCTTTGGGGCCAGCATTCTAGCGCCGAACCGCCCTGCAACCCAAGGGCGGTGCGCGCCATTAGTCGTGATTGTGGACCACTCGGTCAGCCCAGCCGCCAGGCTGCCAGGCCCAGGCACAACCAGCCGCCGAGGAAGCACAAGCCACCAATCGGGGTGATGATGCCAAGCTTGCCGATGCCGCTGAGGGTCAGCAGGTACAGGCTGCCGGAGAACAGCACGATGCCCAACGCAAACAGGCCGCCGGCCCACCCCACCAGGCGCCCGGGCAGGTGCGCCGAGAGCACCGCAACGCCGAAGATCGCCAAGGCATGGACCAGTTGGTAAGTCACGCCGGTATGGAAGATCGCCAGGTAGTCAGCCGTCAGCCGGTTTTTCAGGCCATGAGCGGCGAAGGCGCCCAGGGCGACCCCGGTAAAGCCAAAAAAGGCGGCAAGCATCAGGAAGCTGCGAAGCATGGGACGACTCCTTGTATCGGGTCTGTATAATGGCCCCTTCCACCCTTAGGGCCAAGCCATCGACATGCTGTCAACGCTTATCCGTCGCCTTTCCCGTGCCCTGCTCTGGTTCGTTGCCTGCAGCATCGTACTGGTGCTGGTGTTCCGCTGGGTCCCACCGCCCGGCACGGCGCTGATGGTCGAGCGCAAGGTACAGTCTTGGGTGAGTGGTGAACCGATCGACCTGCAGCGCGACTGGGAGCCATGGGAGAACATCTCCGATCAGCTCAAGGTCGCAGTCATTGCTGGCGAGGACCAGAAGTTCGCCAGCCACTGGGGCTTCGACATCCCGGCCATTCAGGCGGCGCTGGCCCACAACGAGCGCGGCGGCAACATTCGCGGCGCCAGCACCCTGACCCAACAAGTGGCCAAGAACCTGTTTCTGTGGTCAGGCCGCAGCTGGTTTCGCAAGGGGTTGGAGGCCTGGTTCACCGCGCTGATTGAGTTGTTCTGGTCGAAGGAACGGATTCTCGAGGTCTATTTGAACAGCGCCGAGTGGGGCAAGGGCGTGTTTGGCGCCCAGGCGGCGGCGCGTTATCACTTCGGTGTCGACGCCAGCCGGCTCAGCCGCCAGCAGGCGGCGCAGCTGGCTGCGGTGCTGCCTAGTCCGATCAAGTGGAGCGCCAGCCGGCCGAGTGCGTATGTGGCCAGCCGGGCCAGCTGGATTCGCCGGCAGATGAGCCAGTTGGGCGGGCCCAGCTACCTGATGCAGCTCGACACGTCGCGCAACAAGCTTTGAGTTTTGCGGTGATGCGCAAATCGAGCGCCGCCCGCGCGGCGCATCGCGAGCTGCGCTCGCTCCTACGTTTGTTTCGGGCCCGTCATTCCTATGGGATTTGCGCGCGGTCGCCTTGGCGCATGCCACCATTCGCGTTGAACAAACAAGGCGGTCGCGCGCGCCTGTCACAGGCGTTACCGGCCTGAAACAAACGTAGGAGCGAGCGCAGCTCGCGATGCGCCGCGCGGGCGGCGCTCGACCTCACAGGCGCCACACCCCTCACGCCGAGCACAAAAAAAGCCGCTCACCCCATCAGGGCCAGCGGCTTTTCTTTACAACCAAGACTCGATCAGGCAGCGATCAACGCCTTGACCTTGTTCATCGCATTCTTCTCCAGCTGGCGAATACGCTCAGCCGATACGCTGTACTTGTCTGCCAGTTCGTGCAACGTGGCCTTCTCTTCCGCCAGCCAACGCTGATAGAGAATATCGCGGCTACGCTCGTCCAAACCTTGCAGCGCTTCGTGCAGGTTGCTGGTGGAGTTGTCACTCCAGTCGGCATCCTCCAGCTGCACCGCCGGATCGTAACGGTGGTCTTCCAGGTAATGCGCAGGCGACTGGAATGCACTGTCGTCGTCCGCTTCCGCTGCCGGGTCGAAGGCCATGTCCTGGCCGCTGAGGCGGCTTTCCATCTCGCGCACTTCGCGCGGCTCGACGCCAAGGCTTTCCGCCACGCGATGCACTTCGTCGTTGTTCAGCCACGCCAGGCGCTTCTTCTGGCTACGCAGGTTGAAGAACAGTTTGCGCTGAGCCTTGGTGGTAGCCACCTTCACGATACGCCAGTTGCGCAGAATGAACTCGTGGATCTCAGCCTTGATCCAGTGCACCGCGAACGACACCAGGCGCACGCCCATTTCCGGGTTGAAGCGTTTGACGGCTTTCATCAGGCCGACGTTGCCTTCCTGGATCAGGTCAGCCTGAGCCAACCCGTAGCCGGCATAGCTACGGGCGATATGTACAACGAAACGCAGGTGGGCCATCACCATCTGACGAGCGGCCTCGACATCCTGCTCATAATAGAGACGCTCGCCCAGATCACGCTCCTGCTCGACCGTCAGCAGCGGGATGCTGTTGACCGTGTGCACATAGGCTTCCAGGTTTGCACCGGGTACCAGGGCATAGGCAGGTTGCAACGATGTGGTCATTCAAGAACCTCCGACTTACAAAACTCGCACCTTGTGGGCGCTACCAACATTGACCTGGAACGACGGTACAAGTTCCGCAGTGAAGAAAATGTCAATGCTGACACGTAAAAACTATCGCGGCGCCAGCTCGTTCAAGTGGCGGGCGACTGCAATCCATGCACCGATATACCCCAACAACACTGCTCCGATCAAGAGCGACAGACCATCGGAAGCCGGAACGCCGCCCAGGGCGAAGTCACTGCCATACAGCCCGGAAAGCCCTACCACCGCCTCGTTCAGCCAGTTCAGGCCAAACGCCAGGATGCCCCACGCCAGCAGGCCTGCGCCCAGGCCATACAGGGCGCCCATGTACAGGAAAGGCCGGCGCACGTAGGCGTCGGTGCCGCCGACCAGCTTGATCACTTCGATCTCGATACGACGGTTTTCAATGTGTAAACGAATTGTGTTACCGATTACTAACAGCAGGGCAGAAATCAGCATCACGGCCAGACCGAAGACGAAGCGGTCACCCAACTTGAGGATGGCTGCCAGCCGCTCGACCCAAACCAGGTCCAGTTGCGCCACGTCCACCCGCGGCAGCTCCGACAGGCGCTGACGCAAGGCTTCCAGGGCCGGCTTGTCGACCTCGGTCGGAGTTACAACCACCACACCCGGCAGTGGGTTGTCTGGCAGTTCGCGCAGGGCCTCGCCCAGCCCGGACTGCTGCTGGAACTCCTCCAGCGCCTGCTCGCGGCTGACATACTGGGCGTCCGCCACGCCAGGCATGCCCTTGATCTCGTCGCGCAGCGCTTCGCCATCACGGCTGCCGGCATCAAGCTTGAGGTACAGCGAAATCTGCGCAGCGCGCTGCCACGAACCGCCAAGCTGCTCGACGTTCTTCAGCAACAAGGACAGGCCCATCGGCATGCTCAGCGCCACTGCCATCACCAGGCAGGTGAAGAAACTGCCAATCGGTTGCTTGCCCAGGCGGCGCAGGCTGTCGGCCAGGCTGGCACGGTGGCTTTCCAGCCAGGCATGCAGCAGGGTGCGGAAGTCCGGGCCATCATCGTCTTCCCCGCGTTTTTTCTTCGCAGGTTGCGGATCGGCCGGTTTCGGTGCGACCCGCTCGGAAACCTTCGGAGTACGTGTAGTGTTCATTGCCCGGCCTCCCCATCGCCGATCAAGCGGCCGCGTTGCAACGTCAGCATGCGGTGGCGCATGCGCGCGATCAGTGCCAGGTCGTGGCTGGCGATCAATACCGTCGTGCCCAGGCGGTTGATGTCCTCGAACACGCCCATGATCTCTGCAGCCAGACGCGGGTCGAGGTTACCGGTGGGCTCGTCGGCCAGCAGCAGAGCCGGCTGGTGAACGATGGCTCGGGCGATACCGACCCGCTGCTGCTGCCCGGTGGACAGGTCGGCCGGGAACAGCTCGCCTTTGTCGGACAGCGACACACGCTCCAGGGCCGAGTCCACGCGCTTGGCGATCTCGACCTTGGACAGGCCGAGAATCTGCAGCGGCAAGGCAATGTTGTTGAACACGGTGCGGTCGAACAACAGCTGGTGGTTCTGGAACACCACGCCGATTTGCCGGCGCAGGAACGGGATTTGCGCATTGCTGATCTGGCCCAGGTCCTGCCCTGCCAGCATCAGCTTGCCGCTGGTCGGGCGCTCCATGGCCAGCAACAGGCGCAGCAGGGTGCTCTTGCCAGCGCCCGAGTGGCCGGTGACGAACAGGAATTCGCCCCGGCGCGCCCGGAAACTCAGCTCATGCAAACCCACATGACCATTGGGATAGCGCTTGGCAACCTGCTCGAATCGGATCATGGTCAATCTCGCTCGGCGAACAGAGCCTTGACGAACGGCTCGGCTTCGAAGGTACGCAGGTCGTCGATGCCTTCACCGACGCCGATGAAACGGATCGGGATGTTGAACTGCTTGGCCAGGGCGAAGATCACCCCGCCCTTGGCAGTGCCGTCCAGCTTGGTCAGGGCCAGGCCGGTCAGCTCGACGCTCTGGTTGAAGTACTTGGCCTGACTGATGGCGTTCTGGCCGGTGCCGGCATCAAGCACCAGCAGCACCTCGTGCGGTGCCTCAACGTCGAGCTTGCCGATAACCCGGCGGACCTTCTTCAGCTCTTCCATCAGGTTATCTTTGGTGTGCAGGCGACCGGCAGTGTCGGCGATCAGCACGTCAACGCCACGGGCCTTGGCGGCCTGCACGGCATCGAAGATTACCGAGGCAGAGTCGGCGCCCGTGTGCTGGGCTATCACCGGAATCTGGTTACGCTCGCCCCACACCTGCAACTGCTCGACCGCCGCTGCACGGAAGGTATCACCGGCAGCCAGCATTACCTTCTTGCCTTCCAGTTGCAGCTTCTTCGCCAGCTTGCCGATGGTGGTGGTCTTGCCGGCGCCGTTCACGCCAACCACAAGGATCACATAGGGTTTGTTCTGGGCTTGTACGTTAAGCGGCTGCTCGACCGGGCGCAGCAGCGCAGCCAGTTCTTCCTGCAACGATTTGTACAGGGCATCGGCATCGGCCAACTGCTTGCGCGCGACCTTCTGGGTCAGGTTCTGGACAATGGCCGAGGTAGCCTCCACACCCACGTCGGCTGTCAGCAGGCGCGTTTCGATTTCGTCGAGCAGGTCGTCGTCGATGACCTTCTTGCCGAGGAACAGGCTGGCCATGCCCTCGCCGATGCTGGCACTGGTCTTGGACAGGCCTTGCTTGAGGCGCGCGAAGAAGCCGGGCTTGGCCTGTTCGACGGGTGCCGCAACAGGCGCCGCCGGGGCTGGTACCGCGCGTTCCGGGATTGCGGGCGGCGCTTTCGGCTCCAGGTCCGGCACCAGGGCGACGGGCTCTTCGGCAACCGGCAGCACCAGGTTGCTGACCGGCGCTGCGGCCTCGACAGGGGCAGACTCGACAGGGGCCGCCTGCAAGGGCATGGACGCGACCGGCTGCGGTGCAGGCGCCACCAGCGGCCGGGACGCGACCGGCTCGGGCTCAGGGGCCTGCAACGGCTGGGACGCAACCGGTTCTGGGACGGGGGCCTCGACTACCGGGGGCCGGGCGGGTGCGGCGACCGGCTGCGGCTCAGCCAGCTGTGGAGCCGCAGGGGCCTGAACGGGTTCGGGGGCCTGTGGCACTTCGGCGGTTGAGCCCTCGACCGGCGCGGCTGCAGACTGCTCGGCAGCGGGGGGTTCATTCGCGGGCACGCCCGCTCCCGCAGGTGGCTGCGGCTTCTTGCGAAACCAGCTGAACAGGCCTTTCTTCTCACCAGCCTCGGCCGGCGCTTTTTTGTCGTCGTTGGAACCAAACATGGAAGACGGCTATCTCAGGGTAGCGATGGGCCAGCGAGGGCCAATCAGGAATTCTCTCTACGCAGAACAGACTATCTTGAAGCCGGCTGGTTCATGCGCAACGTTTTGTCTTAGTGTCCTGTGGGCCAGAACGGCGACAGGCATGGTCGCCAGGCAACCGGATCAGTATCCTAGCACCTCCTGGCCCGCCGACGCTAAACCCAGCGGGCCGCCGAACAGGTTAAACACCGTATGAATGCTCTAGCCCGCCGCGCCGCTGGCCTGTTGCTCGGCACGCTCTGCCTGCCGCTCGCGGCATTTGCCGCCGATGTGCAACCCACCCACGAATTCATCCTCGACAATGGCCTGAAGGTTGTGGTCCGCGAAGACCATCGCGCCCCGGTGGTGGTCTCGCAGATCTGGTACAAGGTCGGCTCGAGCTACGAGACCCCGGGCCAGACCGGATTGTCCCATGCACTGGAACACATGATGTTCAAGGGCAGCGCCAAGGTCGGCCCCGGCGAGGCTTCGCGCATTCTGCGTGACCTCGGCGCCGATGAAAACGCCTTCACCAGCGACGACTACACCGCCTATTACCAAGTGCTGGCCCGCGACCGCCTGCCGGTAGCCCTGGAACTGGAGGCCGACCGCCTTGCCAGCCTGCGCCTGCCTGCCGACGAGTTCAGCCGCGAAATCGAGGTCATCAAGGAAGAACGCCGCCTGCGCACCGACGACCAGCCCAATGCCAAGGCATTCGAGCTGTTCCGCGCCATGGCCTACCCGGCCAGCGGCTACCACACGCCGACCATTGGCTGGATGGCAGACCTGGAGCGCATGAAGGTCGAGGAGCTTCGCCATTGGTACGAGTCCTGGTACGCCCCCAACAACGCCACCCTGGTGGTGGTCGGTGATGTCACCGCCGACGAGGTCAAGGGCCTGGCGCAGAAGTATTTCGGCAATATTCCCAAACGCGCCGTACCGCCAGCCAAGCTGCCCTTGGAGCTGGCCGAACCAGGTTGGCGCCAGTTGACCCTGCACGTACGAACCCAGCTGCCAAGCCTGATCTACGGTTTCAACGTGCCCGGCCTGCCCACCGCCAAGGACCCACGTACGGTGCATGCGCTGCGCCTGATCTCGGCACTGCTCGACGGCGGCTACAGCGCCCGCATGCCGGCACGCCTGGAGCGTGGCCAGGAACTGGTGGCCGGCGCTTCGTCCAGCTACAACGCTTTCACCCGCGGCGACAGCCTGTTCCTGATCTCGGCGACACCGAATGTGCAGAAGCAGAAAACCCTCGCCGACGTCGAGAAAGGCATCTGGCAGCTGCTTGACGAACTCAAGAGCACGCCACCCAGCGCCGAAGAGCTGGAGCGCGTACGCGCCCAGGTCATCGCCGGCCTCGTCTACGACCGCGACTCCATCAGCAGCCAGGCCACCACCATCGGCCAGCTGGAAACCGTCGGCCTGTCCTGGAAGCTGATCGACAGCGAACTGGACGAGCTCAAGCGCGTCACCCCGCAGGACATCCAGAACGCCGCGCGCACCTACTTCACCCGCGAACGCCTGAGCGTTGCCCATGTACTGCCTGAGGAGTCCGCTCATGAGTGATCGCCGCGCACCACGCCCAACCCTGCTGGCCACGGGCATTCGTGCCCTGGCGCTGGCGGCTGTGCTGGCCGCTCCGGCCATGGCCGATAACGCTGCCAAGGCCGACAGCAGCGCAGCCCGCCCGGCCAACACCTTGCAATCGCTGGCCGAACTGAATGGCAAGGCACCCAGCCGGCGTCAGTTGAACATCCAGCACTGGAACACCGCCGAGGGTGCCCGGGTGCTGTTCGTCGAGGCCCGCGAACTGCCCATGTTCGACCTGCGTGTCACCTTCGCCGCCGGCAGCAGCCAGGATGGCGGCACGCCAGGCCTGGCCGCTCTGACCAACGCCATGCTCAACGAGGGCGTGGCCGGCAAGGACGTCACCGCCATCGCCGAGGGCTTCGAAGGCCTGGGTGCAGACTTTGGCAACGGTTCCTACCGCGATATGGCCGTGGCATCACTGCGCAGCCTCAGTGCCAAGGACAAGCGCGAACCGGCCCTCAAGCTGTTTACAGAGGTAGCGGGCAAGCCGACATTCCCCGAGGATGCTCTCAAGCGCATCAAGAACCAGATGCTGGCAGGCTTCGAATATGAGAAGCAGAATCCGGGCAAGATCGCCGGCAAGGCCCTTTTCGGCAAGCTCTATGGTGACCACCCCTACGCCCACCCAAGCGACGGCACCGCAGAGAGCATCACGGGCATAAGCCTTGCCCAACTGCGCGCGTTCCACGCAAAGGCCTATACCGGCGGCAATGCGGTAATCGCCCTGGTCGGCGACCTCAGCCGTGCAGAGGCCGAAGCCATCGCCGCCCAAGTGTCTGCCGGCCTGCCCAAGGGCCCTGCGCTGGCCGCACCGGCCCAACCCACGGACGCCAAGGCCGGCCTGACCCACATCGACTTCCCGTCCAAGCAGACCCACCTGATGCTGGCCGAACTGGGGATCGACCGGCAGGATCCGGACTGGCCAGCCCTGTCGCTGGGCAACCAGATCCTTGGCGGTGGTGCCTTCGGTACCCGGCTGATGAGCGAGGTGCGGGAGAAGCGCGGGCTGACCTACGGCGTTTACTCGGCATTCAGCCCGATGCAGGTGCGCGGCCCATTCATGATCAACCTGCAAACCCGTGCCGAGCTCAGCGAGGGCACGCTCAAGCTGGTGCAAGACATTCTCGCCGACTACCTGAAGACGGGCCCGACCCAACAGGAGCTGGACGATGCCAAGCGTGAGCTGGCCGGCAGCTTCCCGCTGTCCAATGCCAGTAATGCCAGCATCGTCGGCCAACTGGGCGCGATCGGCTTCTACAACTTGCCGCTGACCTGGCTGGAGGACTTCATGCAACAGTCCCAGGCCCTCACCGTCGAACAGGTCAAGGCAGCCATGAACAAACACCTGTCAGCCGATAAACTGGTGATCGTCACCGTTGGCCCGAAAGTGCCACAAAAACCGCTGCCAGCACCCACTGACAAGCCCTCCGAGCAAACGCTCGGGGTACCGGAGCACTAATGCCAAGATCCACCCCTCCCGCCCGCCCGCAAGCGGGCAAAAGCAAGGGCCAGGGCCACCTGCGCATCATCGCCGGCGAGTGGCGCAGCCGCCGCCTGGCGGTGCCGGAAGGCGAAGGCCTGCGGCCAACGCCTGATCGCGTGCGGGAAACCGTATTCAACTGGCTGGCCCCCTACATCGAGGGTGCCCGCGTGCTGGACGCCTTTACCGGCAGTGGCGCTCTGGTGCTCGAAGCCCTGTCCCGTGGGGCCGAGGACGCCGTGGCGCTGGACAACAACCCTGCGGCCATCGCCAACCTGAAGAACAACCTCGAAATCCTGCGCTGTCCCCGCGGGCAAATTCTGCAGACCGACGCCCTGCGCTACCTGCAAGGCCCGGCCAAGCAGCAGTTCGATGTCGTGTTCCTCGACCCGCCGTTCCACCAGGACCTGCTGGCCAACACCTGCAACTTGCTGGAACAGAATCAGTGGCTGAGCGAGCAGGCCTGGGTCTACACCGAAAGCGAAGCGGCACCCTCGACCTTGCAGCTGCCAGGCAACTGGCGCCTGCACCGCGAGAAGAAGACCGGCCAGGTGCACTACGCACTCTGGCAGCGGGGCTGATTACCCGCGGGTTGGGTGTACTTAGTTACCGCACCCCACCTGCGCCATGGTTGAAGCTGCACCTTCATTTCCTGAAGGAGCAGTTCAACCATGGCCGAACACCCCTCCCCGCCGCTAATGGCGAGCTCGAAAGGTTCTTTTACCCTCGCCAACGGCCTGCACGTATGCCTGCGTGAAGACCACCGTGCGCCACTGGTCAGCGTACAGCTGTGGTACCACGTAGGCTCCAGCTACGAACCTGAAGGCCACACCGGCCTGTCCCATGCCTTGGAGCATCTACTGTTCGAGGGCAGCAGCAAACTGGCGCCTGGCCAGTACTCAACGCTCATGACCCGCTTGGGCGGCGACCCCAATGCATTCACCTATTCGGATGCCACGGTATTTCCGCTCACATTGCCAACCCGCCACCTGGAAATTGCCCTGGAGGCCATGGCTGATGTCATGGCCAGTGCCACCCTCGGCGATACGCCCTTTGCTCGGGAACTGGCAGTGGTCATGGCTGAGCGGCGCGAGGCAGTGGACAACAATCCTTGGGCATTGGCACTGGAACATCACGACCTGCTGGCTTACGGCAATAGTGGCCATGGCACGCCTGTCATTGGCCACATGTCAGATCTGGAGAGCCTCACTCCAGCCGCAGCGCGTACCTGGTACAAGACCTGGTATCACCCCAACAATGCCACCCTCGCCGTGGCCGGCGACATCAGCCTGCTACAACTGCAGACCTTGGTGACGCGCCACTTTGCGGCGATTCCCGCCCATCGCTTGCCGTTGCAGCCCTTACCCACAGGGCCCTCCTCCCAGGGCCGGCGCTTTCAGACGCTGCGCCTGCCAGGCTTGCACAACGGCGCGATCATAAGCTTCAAACTACCCAGCCAGCGTACCGCGCAGTCTGCCAGGCAGGCCTACGCGCTACGTCTGCTTCCCGATCTGCTTGCCAACGGCTACAGCAGCATCCTCCAGCGCAGGCTGCTGCTGGACGAACCAATCCTGCAATACATGAAAGCGACCTATGAACCCTGGCAGCGCGGTGACAGCCTGCTGACCCTTTACGCGTTCTGCAGCCCACATGTAACCCCGGAGACCGCGGCCGAGCGGCTGATGCAGGAGATCGAAGCGTTTCGCCAGTCAGCGCCAGCCAAGGAACACCTGCAACGTGCCAAGGCTCGTCTGCTGGCCAGGCTGATTTTCGAACGGGACGACATTGCCGAGCAGGCCCAAACCATGGGTAAACAGGCCGCCTGTGGCTTGCCGGTTATTTCGCTCGAGGAAGAACAACAGGCCATCGAGACCGTGACAGCCGAGCAGGTAGGCCTGGCTGCCTATGAATTCCTCACCGATTCCCGTGCAGCCTTCACGTTCACGCACCACAAGGAAAGCGCTCATGACTGACTCAACGACCCTGCAACAGCCTGCCGGGGCCAACAACCTCTACGGCGGGCTGCTCTCTGCCCAGGGACTTGACCTGGACCAGTTCGAAACCATCCATACACAGGTTCAAGCGTGGAAGACGACTGCGGGCACGGACGTCAAATTCGTTGAAGCACGGGAACTGCCAATCGTTGACGTGATACTACGGTTCAAGGCCGGCAGCACGCAGGACACTCTGTACCCTGGCCTGGCAGCCTTGACGCTCTCCATGCTCGATGAGGGTAGCCAGGCCTACACGGCTGCCCAGCAGGCTGAACACCTGGAGCACCTGGGCGCGGTCATGGAAAAACAAGTACGTCTGGAACATGCGACGCTGCGCCTTCGCAGCCTTAGCCCCCCTTCTCTGCTCGACCCGGCCCTGGCGGTGCTCACCGACCTCGTGGCCCACCCTGTCTTCCACCCAATGGCCCTGACCAAGATCAAGCGCCAGTTGCTGCAAAACCATACATCGCGCGAGCGGCTACCCATCCTCAGAGCACGTAGCGAAGTCTTCCGCCACCTGTTCAACGGGCATCCTTACGGCAACCCTCTGGGCAGCACCGCTCAAGGTATCGAGGCCATTACCCCTGAGGACTTGCGGGCATTCCACCAACGCGCCTACAGCGCCAGCAACCTTGAGATGGTCGTGGTAGGCGACCTTTCCCTTGCACAAGCCCAAGCCATCTCACAACAGATCAGCCAGGCCCTGCCGCAAGGCTGGTCGGCCACTGAACTACCGGCGGCCCCGGCGGCCCCCAGCGCGACGATAGCCGTCGAACAGGCTGGTGCCAGCAGTGCGGTCCTGCTGGCACTGCCCATGAACGTACCCGCCAACGATCCGGAGTTTCTGGCCCTGACCTTGGCAAGTGCTGTTCTGGGAGAGGGCCTCGAGTCGCGCTTGATGGTGGAGTTGCGCCAACGACGCGGCCTGACCTACGGCGTGTACACGCATGTATTGCCATTGAGTGCAGGCGGCCTGTTCACCGTGGAATGGGAGGTTGCGCCCCAGCATGTGCAGGGCACGCAGGCACTGGTAGAAACCCTGCTGCAGGCGTTCATCGACGAGGGGCCCACCCAGCGGGAGCTGCAACTGGCACGCAAACAGCTGGAAGGGCAGTTGCTGCGAGGAATCGCGCAGAACAGGCAACTCGCAACACTGCTGACGGAAGTAACCCATCAGCGACAACCTGCCGATCATCTCGACACGTACAGCGCCCGTATTGCCGAGCTTACCCCGGCAGATGTCCGAGCCGTCATGCAGCGCCGGCTGGCCCTGAGCCGCAAGGTGCTTGTCAGTGTCGGACCAGACGTTCAGCAACAGCCGCTGCCAGCCCCCGACCAATAGCGCAGGTACTGTGGCGCTGTTTCATGGCAAGCTAGCAAGGCACATCATGAGCCACCCAGCATGCCCAGCCACAACGCCACATTCCGTCCAGCCATCGGCCTATCCAATCCCCACCTGCAGACCCTGTGGGGGCCACTCTGGCGCAAGCTGCCTGAGCTGCAGCGTGACCGCGAGCGACTGTGGCTGGCCGATGGCGACTTCATCGACCTGGACTGGCATGGCCCGCACCAACCCCATGCGCCACTGGTCATTGTGCTGCATGGGCTGACCGGCTCGTCTCACTCGCCTTACGTGAAAGGCTTGCAGCAAGCGCTGCAAGGTCGCGGCTGGGCCAGTGTGGCCGTGAACTGGCGGGGTTGTTCAGGCGAGCCCAACCTGTTGCCGCGCAGCTACCACTCCGGCGCCAGCGAAGACCTGGCGGAAATTGTCAGCCATCTTCGCGCCCAGCGCCCGCTGGCACCGCTGTACGCAGTGGGTTATTCGCTGGGTGGCAATGTACTGTTGAAGTACCTGGGTGAGAGCGGCGTCGCCAGCCAACTGGAGGCAGCAGTTGCAGTATCGGTGCCCTTTCGCCTGGACCACTGTGCCGACCGTATCGGCCAGGGCTTCTCCAAGGTGTATCAGGCGCATTTCATGCGCGAGATGCTGGCATATGTTCAGCTCAAGCAGCGGCACTTCCACGCCCGGGGCCAGCACGAGCAGCTGGCGACACTGGAACGTCTGGGCCAACTCACCAACTTGCGCACATTCTGGGACTTCGACGGAAAAGTCACTGCACCGCTCAATGGCTTTCGCGATGCACACGACTACTATCGCCGCTCATCCAGCCACTTCTTCCTTGGCCAGAACCGCACGCCGACGCTGATCATCCATTCCAGCGATGACCCGTTCGTGTCCAGTCACAGCCTGCCGACGGCCCGTGAACTGTCACCACAGACCCGTTTCGAACTGCATGGCCGCGGTGGGCATGTGGGCTTTGTCGATGGCAGCCTGCGAAATCCGGGGTACTACCTGGAACGACGGATTCCGCAGTGGCTGGTGGACGGTAGCTAGCCTCAAGCTGATAGAGGCTGCGCGCGCCTACAGGGATTCAACCCGACCTGCTTACTCGCCGGTGGCCACAGCATGCTGCGGGTTGTTGATCCATTCACTCCACGACCCGGCATACAACTTGCCCAGCGGGTACCCCGCCAGCGCCATGGCAAACAGGTTATGACAAGCCGTTACCCCAGAGCCGCAGTAAGACACCAACTGCTCCGGCACCCGTCCACCCAGTTTTTCGGCAAAACGCTGCTTTAGCTGATCCGCCGGCAGAAAACACCCGTCAGCCCCCAGGTTGTCGGTAAACGCCGCACACTGGGCACCGGGAATATGCCCCGCCACCGGGTCGATCGGCTCCACTTCACCACGAAAACGTGGCAAGGCACGCGCATCGATCAAAGTCAGGTCTGCACTACCAAGGCGCTTGCCCAGATGGTCGGCATCAATCAGCAGCTTCGCGTCCGGCTCACCACTGAAAGTGCCCTCACGTTTGGGCGGCGGGTCCAGGCTCAACGGCAGGTGCGCCGCGTGCCAGGCCTTCAGGCCACCGTCGAGAATCGCCACACCGCTGCGCTTGCCCAGCCAGACCAGCAGCCACCAGGCCCGGGCGGCAAAGGCGCCGGGGCCATCGTCATACAGCACCACTTCGCTATCGTTGTTCAGCCCCCACTCTCGCAGGCGCTCGACCAGCCGCTGCGGATCGGGCAATGGGTGGCGCCCGGTGCGCCCCTTGCTCACCGGCCCGCTGAGGTCGCGGTCCAGGTCGGCAAAATTCGCCCCAGCAATATGCCCCTGGGCATAGCTGCGCTGGCCATAGTCCACATCCTCGAGGGCAAAACGGCAGTCGAGGATCACCAACCCGGGCGAGTCCAGTCGCTCGGCCAACTGCTGCGGGGTGATCAATTGCGCAAGGGGCATGACAATCTCCTGGTCAATGGCACGAGGGCCCTGAGCTAGTGCTCCAGGGCCTGGTTGAACGGTACATGGAATTCTTCGCACAGCGCGTCCACGGCAGTGCGGGCATTGTCGGTGACGAAGCCGAGCTCCAGCACCAGCACCTGATAGACGCCGCGCTTGAAGGCTTCTTCACCCAAGTGCGCGGAATGTTCACGCGTGGTACTGAGAAAACGTACCCATGACGTCAGCACGATCCAGGCGTTGATGGTCAGTGACTCGATCTGCGCCGGCACCATGGCCAGGATGCCAGCCTCGACGAAGCCGCGGTAGATCGCCTGGCCCTGGCGCAGGCAGCGCTCGGAAAAACGCCGGTAACGGGCGGCCAGTTCGGCATCGCTGTCCAGCAGATGCTCCAGGTCACGGTGCAGGAAGCGGTAGTTCCACATCGCCGCCAGCAAGGCCTTGAGGTAGAAGCGCTTGTCTTCCACGGTTGCCGCGCGGCCCTGCGGCGGGCGCAGAAAACTGTCCACCAGCGCTTCGTACTGGCTGAACAACAGGGCAATGATCGCCTGCTTGTTGGGGAAGTGGTAATACAGGTTGCCGGGCGAGATTTCCATGTGCGCGGCAATGTGGTTGGTACTGACGCTGCGTTCGCCCTGCTGGTTGAACAGCTCCAGGCTGTTCTGCACGATGCGCTCTCGGGTCTTCATGCGCGGGGCCATGCTCAGCTCCCAGTCTGCGGGCCTTCATCAAAGGTTTATCTTACGGCGTATTACAGGTGGAATGCACCGTTGAACGGCATGTAAAAATTCGCACCATGGTACAAATTAGAGTATAGGCTCTAGGCAACCCCTGCCCGGACTCGACACCGCCATGAACTCGCCCAGTGCCTTGCCCTCTGTGCAATTCGACCTCGACCTCGCGACGACGTTCGCGGCCCAGCGTTTGGCCTTTGCCGGTAACCCGCTGCCACCAGCGGCACAGCGGCGCCAGTGGTTGAAAAGCCTGCGTGAAGCCTTGCTGGGCAACCAGGCAGAACTGATCAATGCCATCAGCCAGGATTTTGCCGGGCGCAGCGCCGACGAGACCTTGCTGGCCGAACTGCTACCGTCGGTGCAGGGCCTGCGCCACGCCGAAAAGCACTTGCAACGTTGGATGCGCAGCAGCCGACGCCGCGTCGGCCTGGCGTTCCAGCCGGCAAGCGCACAGGTGCGCTATCAACCCCTGGGCGTGGTCGGCATCATCGTGCCGTGGAACTACCCGCTGTTCCTCGCCATCGGCCCGTTGACCTGCGCCCTGGCCGCCGGCAACCGGGTCATGCTCAAGCTTAGCGAGGCCACGCCCGCGACTGGCCTGGCCCTGCAGCAACTGCTCGAGCGTGTGTTCCCCACAGACCTGGTCAGCGTTGTGCTCGGTGAAGTCGAGGTGGGCCAGGCCTTTGCCCGCCTGCCCTTCGACCACCTGCTGTTCACCGGTGCCACCAGCGTGGGCCGCCAGGTGATGCAGGCTGCCGCACACAACCTGACCCCGGTCACCCTGGAGTTGGGTGGCAAGTCTCCCGCTATTGTTTCTGACGATGTGCCGCTGGACAGCGCTGCCGAGCGCATCGCCTTCGGCAAGACCCTCAACGCCGGCCAGACCTGCGTTGCCCCCGACTACGTACTGGTGCCGCGCGAACGGCTGCCCGCCTTCAGCGACGCCTACCAGCGCGCCGTGCACCGACTTTACCCGCGCATAGCCGACAACCCCGACTACACCGCCATCATCAACCCGCGCCAGTTGCAGCGCTTGCAGCACCTGCTGGACGATGCCCGGGCCAAAGGCGCGCAAGTACTCGACTTGTACCCAGGCGAGGCTCCTCAAGGCCGGCGCCTGCCGCCACACTTGCTGCTGGATGTGAACGACAGCATGCAGGTGATGCAGGACGAAATCTTCGGCCCGCTATTGCCGCTAGTGCCTTATGACGGCATCGACCAGGCCTTGGCCTACATCAACCAGCGCCCACGCCCACTGGCGCTGTACTTCTTTGGCTATGACCGCCGCACCCAGGAGCATGTGCTGCGTCACACCCACTCCGGTGGTGTGTGCCTGAACGACACCTTGCTGCATGTTGCCCAGGACGATCTACCCTTCGGCGGCATCGGTCCTTCAGGCATGGGTCACTACCATGGTCATGACGGCTTCCTCACCTTCAGCAAGGCCAAGGCGGTACTTGCCAAGCAACGCTTCAACGCCGCACGGCTGATCTACCCGCCTTATGGCAAGGCCTTGCAGCGCCTGGTCTACAAACTGTTCATCCGCTGAGGATCGCACCATGCACCGCCGCGAACTGCTGCGTTTCAGCCTCGGCGCCAGTGCTTTTCTGGCGGGCGCCAGCCTGGTGGGGTGCAGCGCGCAAACAGCCGCGACCGGCTATCAGGTACTCCGCGACGACGACCTGCCACTGCTGCGAGCGCTGATCCCGGTGGTGCTGGCCGGCACGCAGGCCACCGAGACGCCGGTAATGCGCAGCCTCGACAACAAGCTGGCGGCGTTGTCGCCGGAAATGCTCAAGCTCACCCGGCAATTGTTCGACGTGCTCAGCCTGCCACTGACTCGCGGCCCGCTGACCGGCGTCTGGGTCAGCTGGGGCCAGGCTGGCGCCACGCAGGTCACGGCGTTCCTGCAGCGTTGGCAGGACAGCTCGCTGAACCTGCTACGCATGGGGCACGCCTCGTTGCTGCAACTACTGCAAATGGCCTGGTACGAACGCCCCGAATCCTGGGCAGACTGCGGTTACCCGGGCCCACCGAAAATCTGAAAACAACAAGAGCATCGCCAATGCCTGTCCCCGACCCGTTTCGCCAAGGCCTCGAACGCGGCTGGATCACCCACGACGCCTCGCGTCTGGAGCACGACCTGTTTCTGGAGGCCGACATTACCGTGATCGGCAGTGGTGCCGGCGGCGCCACCAGTGCGCAGATGCTCAGCGCTGCCGGTTTCAAGGTACTGCTGATCGAAGAAGGCCCACTGAAGACCAGCAGCGACTTTCACCTGCTGGAAAACGAAGCCTACGCCAGCCTTTACCAAGAAGGCCTGGGGCGCATGAGCAAGGATGGCGCCATTACCATCCTGCAGGGCCGCGCCGTGGGCGGCACCACGCTGGTGAACTGGACCTCGAGCTTTCGTACCCCGCCGCAAACACTGGCGCACTGGGCCTCGGTCCACGGTGTGAACGGTTTGAGCGAGGATGAACTGCGCCCCTGGTTCGAACGCATGGAGCAGGAGCTGGGCATCAGCCCCTGGGCCTTGCCGCCGAATGCCAACAACGATGTGCTGCGCCGGGGCTGCGAACAGTTGGGCTACCGCTGGGGGGTGATCCCGCGCAACGTGCGCGGCTGCTGGAACCTGGGCTACTGCGGCATGGGTTGCCCGGTGAATGCCAAACAATCGATGCTGGTGACCCGTATACCTGCCACCCTCGAGCAAGGCGGCGAGCTGCTGTACCTGGCGCGGGCCGAGCGCTTCACCCACAACGGCGAACGCATTCAGGGCCTGACATGCCAGGCCCTGGACGCCCAAGGCATACACCCAACCGGCAGGCAGATCAGCGTGCGGGCACGCCATTACCTCCTGGCCGGTGGCGGTATCAACAGCCCGGCCCTGCTGCTGCGCTCTGCCGCGCCCGACCCGCATGGCCGCCTCGGCAAGCGGACCTTCCTGCACCTGGTCAACTTCAGTGCGGCACGCTTCAGCGAGCGTATCGACCCTTACTATGGCGCCCCGCAGTCGATCTACAGCGACCACTTCCAGTGGCAAGGCGGCGCAGACGGTCCGGTTGGCTACAAGCTGGAAGTACCGCCGCTGCACCCGGCCCTGGCCAGCACCCTGCTGGGTGGGCACGGCCACGAGAATGCCCAGCGCATGGCCGAGCTGCCCCATACCCATGTGATGCTGGCGCTGCTACGCGATGGTTTTCACCCCGAAAGCCAGGGTGGGACCGTGGAACTGCGCGGCGATGGTTCACCCGTGCTCGATTACCCGGTCACCGACTACCTGCGTGACGGCTTGCGACGAGCCTACCGCAGCATGGCGCAAGTACAGTTCGCCGCTGGCGCCACCCAGGTGACCCCAGTGCACAGCGACGCCAGCGCCGCATCAGGCCTGGAACAGACCCTGACCATGATCGACAAACTGCGCCTGGAGCCCTTCCGCACACGCTTGGGCAGCGCCCATGTGATGGGCGGCTGCGCACTCGGCGAAGACCCGCGCCAGGCGGTGTGCGACAGCCTGGGACGCCATCACCAGCTGGAAAACCTGTCGATTCACGACGGTTCGCTGTTCCCCACCAGCATCGGCGCCAACCCGCAACTGTCGGTGTATGCCATCAGCGCCAGGCTCAGTGAAGCACTGGCCACCCGCTTGGCACACAGCGCATGACAACGAATATGGCCCCTGTCTATAGTGCCATCAGTCGGCCGCATGACTTGGCCGGGGCGCCGTCGCTGCGCTACCATCCGACTCCCCAACGCACTCCAGCCAGGATGACGCGATGAACCGAGTGTTGTACCCGGGTACTTTCGACCCCATTACCAAAGGCCATGGCGATCTGGTCGAGCGCGCTTCGCGGCTATTCGACCACGTGATCATCGCGGTGGCGGCCAGCCCCAAGAAAAACCCCTTGTTCCCGCTGGAACAACGGGTTGAGCTCGCCCGTGAGGTCACCAAGCACCTGCCCAATGTCGAAGTCATCGGCTTCTCTTCCCTGTTGGCGCATTTCGCCAAGGAACAGGGCGCCAACGTCTTCCTGCGTGGCCTGCGTGCAGTGTCTGACTTCGAGTACGAGTTCCAGCTGGCGAACATGAACCGGCAACTGGCCCCCGATGTCGAGAGCCTGTTCCTGACGCCGTCGGAGCGTTATTCGTTCATTTCCTCGACCTTGGTCCGGGAGATTGCGGCGCTGGGCGGTGATATCAGCAAGTTCGTCCACCCGGTGGTGGCCGACGCGCTGACTGAACGCTTCAAGAAGCAAGCCTGACGCCTGATTGTCGCGCCCGCGTGCACTGCGGGCGCGAATGCGGCACAATTGTGCCCATTGCGTTGAACATGCCCGGGCTATGAGCCCCGGCCGGAGCCCCCATGTCCCTGATCATCACCGACGATTGCATCAATTGCGACGTCTGCGAACCCGAGTGCCCGAACGAGGCTATCTCCCAAGGCGAAGAGATCTACGTGATCGACCCTAACCTGTGCACCCAGTGCGTAGGCCATTACGACGAGCCGCAGTGCCAACAGGTCTGCCCGGTCGACTGCATCCCGCTGGATGAAGCGCACCCGGAAACCGAAGAACAGCTGATGGCCAAGTATCGCCGGATCACTGGAAAGGGCTGATCACTGCCCTTCCCTGCACGGTCCCTGTGGGAGCGGGCATGCCCGCGAACACCGGCGTAGCCGGTGCCATTCATCGCGTCGCCTGTTTCGCGGGCTTGCCCGCTCCCACAGTTACCGCGCCAACGTTCAGGTTTCGCTTCAACAGGTTCGCAGCGAACGTTTCATCGTTGGCAGCGCGGGCAGTACACGCTCGCCCTCTGCCCCAGCTTCACTTCGCGCAACTCAGTGCCGCATACCTTGCACGGCTGCCCGCCACGCCCGTACACAAACAGTTCCTGCTGGAAGTACCCCGGCTGCCCATCGCCACCAATGAAGTCACGCAGGGTGGTACCGCCCTGCTCGATCGCCGCCGCCAGCACCCGTTTGATCTCGATCGCCAGTTTCAGGTAGCGCGCCCGGGAAATCCCGCCCGCCTCCCGGCGTGGGTCGATACCGGCGGCAAACAGCGCCTCGGTGGCGTAGATGTTGCCCACCCCCACCACTACCGCGTTGTCCATGATGAACGGCTTGACCGCCATCGACCGCCCGCGGGACAGCTGGAACAGCCGTTCACCATCGAACAGGTCGGTCAGCGGCTCAGGCCCCAGGCGCAACAGTAGCTCATGGTTCAGAGGGTCCAGGCTCCACAGCATGGCACCAAAGCGACGTGGGTCGGTGTAGCGCAGCATCAGCCCGGACTCCAGTTCGATGTCGACATGCTCATGCTTGGCCGCCGGCAAGCCCAGCTCGACCAGCCGCAGGTTGCCCGACATGCCCAAGTGGCTGATCAGCGTCCCCACTTCAGCATTGATCAACAGGTACTTGGCGCGTCGCTCCACGCTGACGATGCGCTGCCCTGACAGACGCACATCGAGGTCTTCCGGAATCGGCCAGCGCAGGCGTCGGTCGCGTACCACCACACGGCTGACGCGCTGGCCTTCCAGGTGTGGCGCAATACCGCGCCGGGTGGTTTCTACTTCTGGCAATTCCGGCATGTGTCAGTGTCCGCCCAACTCGCGAATGTTCTGCTTGAGGTTTTCGAAATCGTATTCCGACAAGCCAATGTAATCGAGCACCAAAGGGCCGACCGCATTCCATTCGTGGTCCACCGACTGGTTGCCCAGCACCCGGTAGGACGCGCAGATGTGCTCGGCCATCTTCAGCACCGCCAGCAGGTTTTTCAGCTGGCTCTGGGTATTGCGCGAAGTATCGTCGCGGAACACGCCCAAGGCATTGTGGTGGTTGGCGATGGCCGCACTGAGGTGCTCAGGCAAGCGCCAGGATTTGGCGGTGAAGTAGCCGACCACTGAATGGTTGGTGTTGAACGTGCGGTTTTCGGTATCGACCACGCGTGTTTCTTCGTCGGCCTTGGCGTATGCCTCTTCCAGCACTTCCATGTAAGTGGGGAAGCGCTTGAGCATCAACGGCACGCCGCAGTCATGGAAGAGGCCAAGGGTATAGGCCTCGTCCGCCGCCTGAATGCCGGTACGCTTGGCCAGCGTCAGGCAGGTCATCGCCACGTCCTGGGCGGTATCCCAGAAGCGGTTGAGGGTAACGATGGTCTCGTCGCTCATCTCACCCTTGATCGACTGGGCGTTGATCAGGTTGATGATCGAACGGCTACCCAGCAGGTTCACCGCACGCTGGATCGAACCGATCTTGTTGGACAAGCCAAAGTGCGGAGAGTTGACCAGCTTGAGCAAGGCGCCAGAGAGGCCCGGGTCCTGGGAAATCAGCTTGGCGATGGTTTCCAGGTCCGGGTCAGGCATGTACTGCTCGAACTGCAGATCGACCATGATCTGCGGTTGAGGCGGGATGGTGATGCCTTGCAAGGCTTGCTGGATCTGTTCGGCGCTGAGTTCTTGGGACATACGTGCACACTCGTTTAGGACGCGGCATTTTAACCCTCTAAGCGCCCCCGGTTACCACACCTCTAAAGGCGAAAGCACCGCAGACACGCTATAATCCCGCTCTTTTTCCCGGAGCGACGTCATGTCCCTGCCCAGCCTTCGCCTCAAAGCCAATGCCGACCGCCGCCTGCGCGCCGGCCACCTGTGGGTCTACAGCAACGAAGTCGATGTCAGCGCGACCCCTTTGCAAGGCTTCCAGGCGGGTCAGCAGGCCATTCTCGAGGCAGCCAACGGCAAGCCGCTGGGCATCGTCGCACTGAGCCCGAACAACCTGATCTGCGCCCGCCTGCTGTCACGCGACAGCAAGCTGCCGCTGGACAAGTCGCTGCTGGTACACCGCCTGAACGTCGCCCTGTCGCTGCGCGAGCGCCTGTTCGACCAGCCGTGCTACCGCCTGGTCTACGGTGACTCCGACCTGCTCCCAGGCCTGGTGGTCGACCGCTTCTTCGATATCCTCGTGGTGCAGCTGGCCTCGGCCACCATGGAAGCGCACAAGGATGACGTGATCGCCGCGCTGGTGCAGGTGCTCAAGCCCAGCGGCATCCTGTTCAAGAACGATTCCGCCGCGCGCGACGCCGAAGGCCTGCAGCGCTATGTCGAAACCGTCTACGGCGAAGTGCCGGACTGGGTGCCGCTGGAAGAGAACGGCGTCAAGTTCGAGGCCCCGGTGCGCGAAGGCCAGAAGACGGGCTGGTTCTACGACCACCGCATGAACCGCGCCCGCCTGGCGCCGTACGTGAAGGGCAAGCGTGTACTCGACCTGTTCAGCTACATCGGCGGCTGGGGCGTGCAGGCCGGTGCCTTTGGCGCCAGCGAAGTGTTCTGTGTCGATGCCTCGGGCTTCGCCCTGGACGGCGTGGAGCGTAACGCTGCACTGAACGGCATCAGCGAGAAGCTGACCTGCATCGAAGGCGATGTGTTCGAAGCCCTGCGCGAGCTCAAGGCAGCCGAAGAACGCTTCGACGTGATCATTGCCGACCCACCTGCCTTCATCAAGCGCAAAAAAGACCTGAAAAACGGCGAAGCGGCCTACCGCCGCCTGAACGAACAGGCCATGCGCATGTTGAACAAAGACGGCATCCTCGTCAGCGCCTCATGCTCGATGCACCTGCCCGAGGACGACCTGAACAACATCCTGCTGACCAGCGCCCGTCACCTGGACCGCAACATGCAGTTGCTCGAGCGTGGCGGCCAGGGCCCGGATCACCCGGTACACCCGGCCATTGCCGAAACCCGCTACATCAAAAGCATCACCTGCCGGTTACTGCCGAACAGCTGAAATCTGCCAAAAAGGGCCGCCCAGCGGCCCTTTCCTGCCGCAATCCCCCCGCCAACCATCCACATCTGCATTCCCTCACCGCGCCAGCGGTGTAGAATCGGCCTATTCATCGCCAGTCATCCCCGGCGGGTTTATGAGCTCTGGTCAAGCACGCGGCGATCCCGCGCCGTCTTGGCCCCATCCGTGCCAGTGGCAACCGGCCTGCGGCGCAAAGGACAAGAGAAGCTCACTCCCCTATTTGTGACCTGATTAAGCCGCCAGGAGTGTTTCATGCCTGATTATCGTTCCAAGACTTCCACCCAAGGCCGCAACATGGCCGGCGCCCGCGCCCTGTGGCGCGCCACCGGGATGAAGGACGAAGACTTCAAGAAACCGATCATTGCCATCGCCAACTCGTTCACCCAGTTCGTCCCGGGCCATGTGCACCTGAAGGACCTGGGCCAACTGGTGGCCCGCGAAATCGAACGCGCCGGTGGCGTGGCCAAGGAATTCAACACCATCGCGGTCGATGACGGCATCGCCATGGGCCACGACGGCATGCTGTACTCGCTGCCAAGCCGCGAAATCATTGCCGACGCCGTGGAATACATGGTCAATGCGCACTGCGCTGACGCCATCGTCTGCATCTCCAACTGCGACAAGATCACCCCCGGCATGCTGATGGCCGCCCTGCGCCTGAACATCCCGGTGATCTTCGTTTCCGGCGGCCCGATGGAAGCCGGCAAGACCAAGCTGGCCAGCCACGGCCTGGACCTGGTCGATGCCATGGTCATCGCGGCCGACTCCACGGCTTCCGACGAGAAAGTCGCCGAATACGAGCGCAGCGCCTGCCCGACCTGCGGTTCGTGCTCCGGCATGTTCACCGCCAACTCGATGAACTGCCTGACCGAAGCCCTGGGCCTGGCCCTGCCAGGCAACGGTTCGACCCTGGCCACCCACTCCGACCGCGAGCAGCTGTTCCTCACGGCCGGCCGCACCATCGTCGAACTGTGCAAACGCTACTACGGCGAGAATGACGAGTCGGTCCTGCCACGCAGCATCGCCAACTTCAAAGCGTTCGAAAACGCCATGATGCTGGACATCGCCATGGGCGGTTCGACCAACACCATCCTGCACCTGCTGGCAGCAGCACAGGAAGGCGAAGTGGCGTTCGACCTGCGCGACATCGACCGCCTGTCACGCAAAGTGCCGCAGCTGTGCAAAGTGGCGCCGAACATCCAGAAGTACCATATGGAAGACGTCCACCGCGCTGGTGGCATCTTCAGCATCCTCGGTTCGCTGGCCCGTGGCGGCCTGCTGCACACCGACCTGCCGACCGTTCACAGCCGCAGCATGGAAGAAGCCATCGCCAAATGGGACATCACCCAGACCGATGACGAAGCCGTGCACACCTTCTTCAAGGCCGGCCCTGCCGGTATCCCGACCCAGACCGCATTCAGCCAGTCGACCCGTTGGGAAACCCTCGACGACGACCGTGAAAACGGCTGTATCCGCAGCTTCGAACACGCCTACTCGCAAGAGGGCGGCCTGGCCGTGCTGTACGGCAACATCGCGCTGGATGGCTGCGTGGTCAAAACCGCCGGTGTCGACGAATCGATCCACGTGTTCGAGGGCACCGCGAAGATCTTCGAAAGCCAGGACAGCGCCGTACGCGGCATCCTCGCCGACGAGGTGAAAGCGGGCGACATCGTGATAATCCGCTACGAAGGCCCGAAAGGCGGCCCGGGCATGCAAGAGATGCTGTACCCGACCTCGTACCTCAAATCCAAAGGCCTGGGCAAGGCCTGCGCCCTGCTTACCGACGGCCGCTTCTCAGGCGGTACTTCGGGTCTGTCGATCGGCCACGCCTCGCCAGAGGCCGCGGCAGGTGGCGCCATCGGCCTGGTGCGCGACGGCGACAAGGTACTGATCGACATCCCTAACCGTTCGATCAACCTGCTGGTCAGCGATGAAGAGCTGGCGGAACGCCGCGTCGAGCAGGACAAGAAGGGCTGGAAGCCAGCCGAGGTCCGTCCACGCAAGGTGACCACCGCGCTCAAGGCCTATGCCCTGCTGGCCACCAGTGCCGACAAAGGCGCTGTGCGTAACAAGGCGATGCTGGAAGGCCTCTGAGGTGCTTTTGGCGTGAAATAAGAACCGGCGCCCTGGGCGCCGGTTTTTTATGCCTGCACCGGCCCCTTCGCGGGCACGCCCGCTCCCACAGGGGCCGCACAGGTAGGGCAAGATTTACTGGATCTGCTCCGGCGTGACAATCACCCAGTTCTTGTCTGCCGTCACCGGCAACCCTTCCTTGGCCTGCGCTGCCGCATTTTTGGCAATCATCCCGTTGAGCTGGTCCATGTACTTGGCCTTGCGGTTTATCCACAGGTGGATACCGCCTTTGCCCACATCCACCCCGTGGAACTGCATGTAGCCATCGCTGGTCGGCGTGTCGCCGCCCACCAGCACCGGTTTCTTCCACTCATCGATGTAGGTAAGGATCGCCGCCTGCTTGCCCGCCATCCAGGTGGCCGGGGTCCATAGGTAAGGGGTCAGCTCCAGGCCCTCGTTAGCCTTGGCATCGTAGTGCCCGGCGCTGATCTGCTTGCGCGCAGTGGTCAGCTGGCCGCTGGCGCGGTCCTTGAGCAACAGGCTCACGCCAATCACGTTCTGGGGCTTCACGTTGTATCCATACTTGGGGTCCGAGGCGACCATGCGCACCAGCTCTTCGGAGGCCGCCGAAACCACATAGACCTCGATGCCATTCTCCATCAGCTTGTTGTACAGCTCGGCCTGGCCCTTGAAGACCTTGGGCGGCTGAACCTCGATGGCCTTGACCTGGTCGCCTTCGTAATAGGTGCTGGGGATCGGCTTGGTCGAAGCCATCAGCTCATCCACCTGCGCCTTCAGCTGCTTGAGGGTAAAGCCAGAGAACACCTGGGCTACCCACGGGTAGCAGACCATGTCATCGATTTCACACAGCCGGTAGTAGTAACTGAACAGGCTTTCCTTGTGCTCGGCAGTGTCCTTGAACGGCATCAGCTTCAGCGATGGGTCGAGCTTGTCGCGGCTTAGCAGGCCCTTGTTTTCCATGAACGGAAGCAAGGCTTCTTCCAGGTCATAGCGGTAACTGGTGTTGTCCATGTCGAACACCGCATAGTTACCCTTGTTGGCATTGGCGGCGATCATGCTGTCGAGCTGCTTGGCTGCGTCGGCAGGCCAGTGTTTGAGCTCGGTGGCGAAGGTTTCGATACTGAACAGCAGGGACAGGCCGATGGCGGCGGCTTTCACAGCGACTTTCATGTACGAATCTCCTGAAATGACCCAGAAACGCTAGTGCAACAATCCCCACTGCAAACCCTCGATAACGACCCCCAGGCAACTGTAAACGCCTTGTTCATTGCAATTTGCGACACCTCGTTATTCCATAAACGACTATGCAAATTCCATTTGGGTATAAATTCGTTTGTTTTCAGGCTGTTAGCATTTCCGTTCGCAATCGCTCACAGAGGCGATGCCATTTCTGCCTTTTTCTGCTGGAGCTTCAATGAACCTGCCGCTGTCACTCAACCTGCTGGCGTTCCTGGCCCTGTTGCTGGGCCTGGCACAAACCCGCCGCACAGACTGGAGCCTGGCCAAGAAGGTACTGCTTGGCCTGGTGCTGGGCGTGGTCTTCGGCCTTGTGCTGCACACGATCTACGGCGCTGGCCACCCCGTGCTCAAGGCAACCATTGCCTGGCTCGACCTGGTCGGCAACGGCTATGTCGGCCTGTTGCAGATGATCGTCATGCCGCTGATCTTCGCCTCGATCCTCAGTGCCGTGGCACGCTTGCACAATGCCTCTTCACTGGGCCGCATCAGCGTGCTGAGCATCGGCACCCTATTGGTGACCACCGCCATTGCCGCTCTGATCGGCATTGTGTTGACCAACCTGTTCGGCCTCAGCGCCGAGGGCCTGGTGGCCGGTGCCCAGGAAAGCGCACGCATGCAGGTTATCCACAGTGACTACGCGGGCAAGGTCGCCGACCTCAACATCCCGCAACTGTTGCTGTCGTTCATCCCCAGCAACCCGGTAGGCGACCTGGCGCGGGCCAAGCCGACCTCGATCATCAGCGTGGTGATCTTTGCCGTGTTCCTCGGCCTGGCCGCGCTGCAGTTGATCAAGGACGACGCAGAGAAGGGCGAGCGCGCCCTGTCGGCCATCGACACCCTGCAGGCCTGGGTGATGCGCCTGGTGCGGGTAGTGATGAAGCTGACCCCCTATGGCGTGCTGGCGTTGATGACCAAAGTCGTGGCCAGCTCCAACACGGAGGACATCCTCAAGCTGGGCAGCTTCGTGGTGGTGTCGTACCTGGGCCTGGGGTTGATGTTCGTAGTGCACGGCATCATCCTCGCCGCCACCGGCGTGAGCCCGCTGCGCTTCTTCCGCAAGGTGTGGCCGGTGCTGACCTTTGCCTTCACCAGCCGCTCCAGCGCCGCCAGCATTCCACTGAACATCGAAGCACAAACCCGCCGTCTGGGCGTGCCGCAATCGATCGCCAGCTTCAGCGCATCGTTCGGCACCACCATTGGCCAGAACGGCTGTGCCGGGCTCTACCCGGCCATGCTGGCGGTGATGGTTGCGCCAGCGGTAGGCATCGACACCTTCGACCCACTGTGGATTGCCACCCTGGTGGCCATCGTCACGCTGAGTTCGGCAGGGGTTGCCGGCGTGGGCGGCGGTGCTACCTTCGCCGCGCTGATCGTGCTGCCAGCCATGGGCTTGCCGGTGGAGTTGGTGGCGCTGCTGATTTCGGTGGAGCCGCTGATCGACATGGGCCGTACGGCGTTGAACGTGAACGGTTCGATGACGGCGGGCGTTGTCACCAGCCAGCTGCTGAAAGAGACAGACAAGGAAGTGCTGGCCGGAGATGAACATGCCGAGCTGAGCCACACCTGACAGATCGCCCGGGGCGCTTTGCGCCCCTTTCGCGGCAAGACCGCTTGAGTCTTGCTCAAAATCTGAACACCCTGTGGTCCCCCGTAGGAGCGGGTTCACCCGCGAAGGGCTGCAAAGCAGCCCCCCGACAACCTCAAACCTTGTCCCAAACCTCGAAGTGATACGCCGGCTTGCCTTCCTCACCCTGTGCCTCGCTAGAAGTCAGCCTCCACTGCCCTTCATCAAACGCCGGGAACCACGCATCCCCCTCTGGCGCCAACTCAACCCGCGTCAGGTACATGCGGTTTACCAGCCCCTTCTCCAGCGCCTGCCCATACAGCTGCGCCCCACCTATCAGCATCAGCTCTCCGACGCCCTGCTCGCGCGCCCACTGCTCGGCCCGCACCAACGCCTCTTCAAGCGAGGCGAACACCTCGGCACCCGCCAGTTGAAGCTCCGGCTGGCGGCTGACCACGATGTTCAGCCGCCCAGGCAACGGCCGCCCCAGCGAATCCCAGGTCTTGCGCCCCATGATGATCGGCTTGCCCAGGGTGGTGGCCTTGAAGTACTTGAAGTCCCCCGGCAAATGCCAGGGCATGGAGTTGTCGATGCCGATCACGCGGTTCTCGGCATACGCCGCGATCAGGCTGAGGGGGAGTGATGTATTCATGCCAGCGAGGATAGCACCGGGCGTGTGGGTTATGCTTCTGCCTTGACCTGTGCAATGGAAGACCTTGTGACTGCACCCACGCCACTGGACAAGCGCTGGCTCACCGAAGCGGTACGCCTGCGCGAAGAACATGCCGGCCCGCTGGAAGACCAGGAAGCCAACCGCCACGCCCGCCAGCTAGGTGGCGACCTGGCCACGCGCATCGAAACACGTGCGCTGTTCCTCGCCGAGCGCGATGGCATGACCGGCGCCCTGCGCCATTGGAAGCAGGGCGCGCGCCTGGCGCTGCTGGCCTTGCTGCTGATGGCCGTGCTCAGCGGCGCAGGCCTGGGGCTGGCCGCCCTCGGTGACGGGCAGCGCCCGGTGAATGTGTTCTGGGCGCTGGGCAGCCTGCTCGGGCTGAACCTGCTGATGCTGCTGGGCTGGGCCATGGGTTTTGCCCTGAGCGGCGAGCATGGCGCAGGGCTGGGCCGCTTGTGGCTGTGGCTAAGCGAACGCTTTGCCCGCGATGCCAAGGCCGCGCACCTGGCGCCAGCGCTGCTGGTGCTGCTGCAACGTCAACGCCTCAACCGGTGGCTGCTCGGCCTGTTGGTACATGGCCTTTGGCTGTTGGCGATGCTTACCGCACTGGGCATGCTGCTGGCCTTGCTGGCGACCCGGCGCTATGGCTTTGTCTGGGAAACCACCTTGCTCGCCGCCGACCCGTTCATTCACCTGACCCAAGCGCTGGGCGCCCTGCCCTCGTTGCTAGGCTTCGCCGTGCCCGACGAAGCCATGATCCGCTCCAGCGGCGACAGCCTGCCGGCCCTGGACATGGCACGCCAGGCCTGGGCCAGCTGGCTGCTCGGCGTGGTGCTGGTATACGGCCTGCTGCCCCGCCTGCTGCTGGCCGGGCTATGCCTGTGGCGCTGGCGCCAGGGCCGTGAACGCCTGACGCTGGACCTGGGCCTGCCCGGTTACGCGCAACTGCGCGAGGCACTGATGCCGCGCAGCGAGCGCATCGGCGTGCAGGACGCCGCACCGGAAGCCTTGCCACAATTTGCCGCCGGGCAGCTGGAAAGCGGCAGCAGCGGTGCCCTGCTGGTGGGCCTGGAGCTGGATGACCAGCGCCCCTGGCCACCCGCCCTGCCCAAAAGCGTGACCGATGCCGGCGTGCTCGACAGCCGCGAATCACGCAACCGGCTGCTGGAACAGCTCAGCCGCTTCCCACCAGCACGCCTGGCCATCGCCTGCGACCCACGCCGCTCGCCCGACCGAGGCAGTTTGGCGCTGCTCGCCGAACTGGCGCGCAATGCCGGCGCCACCCGTATCTGGCTGCTGCAGGCCGCACCGGGCCAGCCCCTCGATGCCGAGCGCCTGGGCGATTGGCACGAGGCCCTTGACCGCCTTGGCCTGCAACATGCCGACACCTCACCGCTGACCTGGCTGGAGCATGGCTATGACTGAGCCACTGAAACTGGCCGTGGTCGGCCATACCAATGTTGGCAAAACCTCGCTACTGCGCACCCTGACCCGCGACGTCGGCTTTGGCGAAGTGTCCCACCGCCCCAGCACCACCCGCCATGTGGAAGGTGCGCGACTGTCTGTGGACGGTGAACCCTTGCTGGAGCTGTACGACACGCCCGGCCTGGAAGATGCCATCGCGCTGCTCGACTACCTTGAACGTCTGGAACGCCCGGGCGAGCGCCTGGACGGCCCGGCCCGCCTGGAGCGTTTTCTGCAGGGCAGCGAAGCGCGCCAACGTTTCGAGCAGGAGGCCAAGGTATTGCGCCAACTGCTGGCCAGTAATGCCGGCCTGTATGTGATCGATGCGCGCGAGCCGGTGCTGGCCAAGTACCGAGACGAACTGGAAGTACTGGCCAACTGCGGCAAGCCGTTGCTGCCGGTGCTCAACTTCGTCGCCAGCAGCCAGCACCGCGAACCGGAATGGCGTGAAGCCCTTGCCCGGCTTGGGCTTCACGCATTGGTGCGGTTCGACAGCGTGGCCCCGCCAGAGGATGGCGAACGCCGTTTGTACGAAAGCCTGGCGCTGCTGCTGGAAAGCGCCCGCCCGGCACTGCAACGGCTGATCGACGACCAGCAGGCGCAGCGCCTGGCACGCCGGCACAGCGGCAAGCGCCTGATCGCCGAACTGCTGCTCGACTGCGCTGCATGCCGGCGCAGTGTCGAGGCCGAACCGGCGGCAGAAGCCCGGGCCATCGAGGCGCTGCGCCAGGACATACGCCAACGAGAACAACGCTGCGTCGAAGCCTTGCTCAAGCTGTATGCCTTCCGCCGCGAGGACGCCCATGCCAGCGACCTGCCGTTGCTGGATGGCCGCTGGGGCGATGATTTGTTCAATCCAGAGACGTTGAAACTGCTGGGCGTGCGCCTGGGCAGTGGCGTTGCGGCGGGGGCGGCAGCGGGGGCCGGGGTCGATTTGCTGGTTGGTGGCCTTACCCTCGGCGCAGCGGCGCTGGCCGGGGCGATTGCCGGCGGCGCGCTGCAGACGGCGCGCAACTATGGGTCACGGTTGATGGGCAAGCTCAAGGGCAAGCGCGAGCTGACCGTGGACGATACGGTATTGCGTCTGCTGGCCTTGCGTCAGCAGCAGTTGATGGTGGCGCTGGATAACCGCGGGCATGCGGCACAGGACAGCATTCGTCTGGTGGAGCTGGATGAGAAGGCCTGGCGTGAGGGCAAGTTGCCGGAGGCGCTGGTCAAAGCGCGGGCGCACCCGCAGTGGTCCACCCTCAATCCAGGGGCGAAGCTGAATCAGGCTGAGCGGCAGGAGCAGCTCGAAGCGCTGGTTTCGCAGATTTGAGGGGCTGCGAGGGGTATGCCTTGAAGGATGTGGTGCCTGTGAGATCGAGCGCCGCCCGCGCGGCGCATCGCGAGCTGCGCTCGCTCCTACGTTTGTTTCGGGCCAGTTATGCCTGTGACAGGCGCGCGCGACCGCCTTGATTGTACGACGCGATATCGCGGCATGCGCCAAGGGGGGACGCGCGCAAATCCCGCAGGAATGATTGGCCCGAAACAAACGTAGGAGCGAGCGCAGCTCGCGATGCGCCGCGCGGGCGGCGCTCGATCTCACAGGCGACAAAAACCTCAAGCCGGACACCCACCAGCCCTCACCCAATCACTGCGCTGCCACCTTCTCCGACTTACCGTCATAGCGCTTGCGCCATTCGGCCAGAATCTGGTCACGGTTTTTCGAAGCCCAGACAAAGTCGTTCTTGATCAACCGCTGCTCATAATCTGCCGGCAGTTCGGTCTGCGGCTTGGCAATGCCCGGCGCGGCCAGTACGGCGAAGTTTTCCTTGTACAGTTCCATGGCCGCCGGGCTGGCCGAGAAATCGGCCAGGCGCTTGGCTGCATCCGCCTTGGGCGAGCCTTTGATCACTGCGGTTGCCTCGATCTCCCAGCCCAAACCCTCCTTTGGCAGCACGATGTCCAACGGCGCACCTTGGCGCTTGAGCTGCACGGCCGGGTATTCGAACGAAATACCGATCGGGAACTCGCCCGCCGCCGCCAGCTTGCACGGTTTGGAGCCAGAATGGACGTACTGGCCGATGTTCTGGTGCAGCGCGTCCATATAGGCCCAGCCCTGCGGCTCGCCAAAGGTCTGCAACCAGGCACTGACATCCAGGAAGCCGGTGCCGGACGAGGCCGGGTTGGGCATGACAATCTTGCCTTTGTACTCAGGCTTTGTCAGGTCCTGCCAGCTCACCGGTTTGCTCAGGCCCTGTTTCTCGGCCTCGATGGTATTGAAGCAAATGGTGGCGGCCCACACGTCCATGCCGACCCAGGCTGGCGGGTTGGCGGCGTCGCGATAATTACCGGAGATCTTGCCCAGGTCCTTGGGCGCATAGGCTTCAAGCATGCCGTTCTGGTCGAGGATGGCCAGGCTCGACGCCGCCAGACCCCACACAGCGTCGGCTTGCGGGCGGTCTTTCTCGGCCAGCAGCTTGGCGGTGATGATACCGGTGGAATCACGCACCCACTTGATCTCGATATCCGGGTTGGCCTTCTCGAAGGCCTGCTTGTAGGTTTTCAGCTGTTCGGCTTCCAACGCGGTGTAGACCGTCAGCTGGGTATCGGCGGCCGACGCCTGCAGGCTGAACACGGCGGAAACGGCAGCGGCAAGGGCAAGGTGCTTGTGCATGGGTAGGTTCCTTGGAAGTCAGACGGTCGCGGCGCGTTGGCGCCAGGCTTGGGAGCGGCGCAGCAGGCCGCGCGAGGCTGCAGCCAGCAACAGTGAAGCGCCGGCACTGGTCAGCAGGATCAAGGTGGACATGGCGGCGGCACCGCCAACGTTGCCGGCGTCGTCCATGTTCAGCACGGCAACGGCAGCCAGGATGGTGTCGGGGCTGTACAGAAAGATCGCTGCCGACACGGTGGTCATTGCCGATACGAACAGGTAGCGGATGATGTCCAGCAGCGCCGGCAGGCAAATCGGCACGGTCACCCGCAGGAAGTGCTTGTACAACGGCGCTTTCAGCGACAGCGCGGCGGCCTCGAACTCGCCGTCGAGCTGGCGCAGGGCGGTGGTCGCGGTCATCTGCGCGGTGGTCAGGTAATGGGCAATGGTGCACACCACCAGCAACCCCATGCCGCCGTACAACACATGCAGCGGGTTGCCGTTCAGGTTGAAGAAGAATACATAGCCCAGGCCCAGTACCAGGCCCGGCACGGCCATGGGGATGAAGCTGAGCAGGCGCAGCGCATGGTTGAGCAGGCGTTGGCCCTGGGTCTTCTCCATCAGGTAGGCACCGGTGAAGATCACGATGCTGCCAATCAGCGCGGTGCCAATGGCCATGGTCACGCTATTGCGGTAGGCCAGCCAGCCGCCACCGGCAGTGTCTTCGAACATGTAGTGGCGCAGCGACAACGACAGGTTGTAGGGCCAGAAAGTGACCAGCGAGGAGTACACCGCCATACCGATCACCACCAGCAACGCCGCGCACACCAGCAGCACAATGGTCAGGAAGCAGGCATCGCGGCTGCGTGATGGCTTGGGTTCGAATACCTGCGCACGGCCGCCCATGGCCTCGCCCTGGCGTCGGCGCAGCCAGGCGTCGACGGTAAAGCTGAACAGCGCTGGCAACAGCAGCACCATGCCGATCAGCGCGCCACGGCCGAACTGTTGCTGGCCCACCACCGCCTTGTAGGCTTCCAGCGCCAGCACTTGATAGTCGCCCCCCACCACGACCGGTACACCGAAGTCTGTGATAGTCAGCGTGAATACCAGGCAAAACGCCGCGAATACCGCCTGGCGCGAGGCCGGCCAGGTGATGCTGGTGAACGCCCGCCACGAGCCTGCCCCCATGCTGGAGGCCGCATCGAACAGGCGAGCATCAGCCAGTGACAGTGCCGACAGCAGAATCATCAGCGCATGCGGGAAGGTGTAGATAGCCTCGCCCAGCACGATGCCCCAGAAGCCGTAGATATTGTCGCTGAGCAACCCGCGCAGCAGGCCCTGATTGCCAAACAGGTAGACCAGGGCAATGGCCGGCAGCATCGACGGTGCCAGCAATGGCAGCAGCGAAATCCCCCGCCACAGGCCCTTGGCCGGGATCAACGTGCGTTGCAGGGCAAAGGCGAACAAATAGGCAAGCGGTACCACAATGGCCGCGACGGTGAAGGCCACCGACAGACTGTTGCCAAGTAGCCAGTGGAAGCTGGCGCTGGCGAACAGTTCACGGGCCGCCAGCAAGCCACCACCCTGGCCCGCTTCCCCGCTGAAACCACGCCAGAAGATCGCCAGCAACGGCATCAGCACGGCCAGCACCAACAGGATCAGCAGCAGGCTCTTGCCGCCGACGACGAACAGCCGGTCACCCAGGGCGATGCCAGCACGCGGCGCGGCTTTGGCCTGGCTCAACGGCAGGGACATTGGCGCGGCCATCTCAGGCAAACACCTGCAGGCTCTGCGGCGGCAACGCCACCCAGATGTCCTGCGAGCCCAGGCGCGGCATGGCCTCTGGGGCCAGCTCGGCCAGCAGGGCATGGCCTGGCAGGGCCTTGAGTTCAAAGCTCATGCGGCAGCGGTTACCGAGGAAGGTGATTTCGCGGACCATGGCCGGGAACAGATTTTCTTCGTGCACCACCGGGTTGACCGTGATCGCTTCCGGGCGGCAGAACAGCCGGCCACTGCTGGCCTGGGCTGAACCCGGCGCCAGGCGCATGTTCATGTCGCCGACCTGGGCATGGCTGTCGCTGCTGCGGTGGAAAGGCAGCCAGTTGCCCTGGCCAACGAACTCCGCGACGAACGGCGTGGCCGGGTGGTCATAGATTTCCTGCGGGGTGGCGTACTGCTCGACCTGACCGTTGTTCATCACCGCAATGCGGTCGGCCATCAACATGGCCTCGTCCTGGTTGTGGGTAACCATCAACGTGGTGATGCCCAGTTGGCGCTGCAACTGACGCAGTTCGGTGCACAAGTGCTCACGCACCCGGGCGTCCAGCGCCGACATCGGCTCATCGAGCAGCAGCAGCGACGGCGACGGTGCCAGCGCGCGGGCCAGGGCCACACGTTGCTGTTGGCCACCGGAGAGCTGGCCTGGGTACTTCTTCTCGCTGCCCGACAGGCCTACCAGTTCGAGCATTTCGGCCACCCGCTGGCGGGCCTGCTCCCGAGCACTGCCCGACAGGCCATAGGCGATATTGGCTTCGACGGTAAGGTTGGGAAACAGCGCGTAGGACTGGAACAGGATGCCGTAGTCCCGCGCCTGGGGAGACAGATCGGAGATATCGCGTTCGCCGATGTACAGCGTACCGCGGTCCTGGCGTTCCAGGCCGGCAATGCAACGCAGCAGCGTGGTCTTGCCACAGCCGGATGGGCCGAGCAGGCACACCAGCTCGCCCGCGGCGATGTCCAGCGAGACATCGTTGAGCGCCGTGAAGGCTCCGAAGCGCTTGTGGATATTGCACACTTTTATCTGTGCGCCGGGGGTGGTGTGGTTCATGGCAGGGCCTCATCGAAGAGATGGGGCCATGCTAGGCAGGCTGTGCGAAGGTTCTGTGGCTTTAAGGCAAAAGCCGGTGATAGTGGTATAGGCAGATTTAGTAGTGGCCTGTGCCGGCCTCTTCGCGGGTAAACCCGCTCCTACAACGGAATGCGTGTTTGCGGAAAATGTACGCAGAAATGCAGGAGCGGGTCTACCCGCGAACAAGCCAACGCGAATCTAGAACTGCGAACCGGCCACTTCCTGCGCCACTCCCAGGAATGCCGCCGGCAACCGGGCCTGGCGCCGCTCCTTCAGGCAATACAGGTACTCATGCATCACCGGCGCATTTTCCAGCGCCAGCACCCGGAGTTCGGGATTGTGCGGCACCTCATGGCGGGCAATCACGCTGATGCCGATATTGCGCAGCACCGCTTCGCGGATCGACTCGCGGCTGCCGAT
Source organism: Pseudomonas sp. YQ_5 (assembly GCF_043103305.1). NCBI lineage: Bacteria > Pseudomonadati > Pseudomonadota > Gammaproteobacteria > Pseudomonadales > Pseudomonadaceae > Pseudomonas > Pseudomonas sp. YQ_5. The sequence goes on from NZ_JBICJS010000042.1 coordinate 120,375, forward strand.
TTCCATCGTGGCGCTGGCCTTGACCCCAGCCTCCTGCATCATCTGCTCGGTCAGCTTGCGTGTGGTCGAGCCCTTCTCGCGCATCAGCAGGCAATGCCCCGACACCACCTCGATCGACACCGTCTGGCGATGGGCCAGCGGGTGGTTACGGTGCACCGCCACCACCAAAGGGTCAGTGCCCAATATCCGCCGCACCAACCGTGCGTCCTCCACCCATTGCGACGACGCGGCAATATCCACCCGGTAATCCTCGAGCATTTCCAGTACCTGCTGCGAATTGCCGATCTCCACCGCTACCTCAACCTGCGGCAGGCGTTCGCGATAGACCTTGACCAGGTCGAGAATGTAGTAAGGCGCAGTGGCAGCGATGCGCAAGCTGCCCTGGGCCTGGCCACTGTTGCGCAGCTCGAACTCGATGTCGGCTTCCTGCTGCAGCAGCGCCTTGACCATCGGCAGCAGGCGTAGGCCTTCCTCGCTCAATACCAGGCGCCGCCCGCCGCGGTAGAACAGCTCCACAGCGTACTGGCCTTCCAGGCTGCGGATCTGGGTGGTCACCGTGGGCTGGCTGAGGCCAAGCTTCTTCGCCGCCTGGGTGATGCTGCCCAGACGGGCCACCATGTAGAAGGCCTTCAGCTCGGCACTCAGCATGCACGTCCTCTATTTACGCAAAAGGCGCAAGCCGTTGAACACCACCAGCAAGCTCACGCCCATATCAGCGAACACCGCCATCCACATCGTGGCCATGCCGGCAAAGGTAATCGCCAAAAATATCGCCTTGATGCCCAATGCCAGAACGATGTTCTGCATAAGGATCGCCGCACTTTGGCGCGACAGCCTGACGAAGGCCGGGATTTTCCGCAAGTCATCGTCCATAAGCGCCACATCGGCAGTCTCGATCGCCGTGTCGGTGCCGGCAGCAGCCATGGCAAAGCCTATTTCGGCGCGAGCCAGCGCCGGGGCGTCGTTGATGCCGTCACCGACCATGCCCACCCGATGGCCTTGGTCGTACAAGGCCTCAATGGTTTTCAGCTTGTCGGCCGGCAACAGGTTGCCCTCGGCGCGGTCGATCCCCACCACGGCGGCAATGGCCTGCGCAGTATGGGGATTGTCACCGGTCAGCATGACAGTCTTGATACCCAGTTGATGCAATTCGGCGATCGCCTGACGGCTGCTGTCCTTGACCGTGTCGGCCACGGCGAACAGTGCCAGTGGCCCGGAGCGGTCGAGCAGCAGGACCACTGTCTTGCCCTGGCGCTCCAGCGCATCCAGTTGGGCCTCCAGCGCTGGCGAACACAGCCCCAGTTCCTCGACCAGACGATGATTGCCCAGGTGGTAGACCTCACCGGCGATCACGCCACGCACGCCACGCCCGGCCAGGGCGGCGAAGTCACTGACCTCGCTCAAGACCAGGCCTTGCTGCTTGCCGAACTCGGCAATGGCGCGGGACACCGGGTGGTCCGATCGCTCGCCCAGGCTGGCCGCCAAGGCCTGTGCACGGTCTTCGAACAGCGGCACCAGCACCTTGGCGTCGGTCTGCACCGGCTTGCCATGGGTAATGGTGCCGGTCTTGTCCAGGGCCAGGAAATCAAGGTGGCGGCCACCCTCCAGGTACACGCCACCCTTGATCAGGATGCCTTTGCGCGCAGCGGCGGCCAGGCCACTGACGATGGTCACCGGGGTCGAGATCACCAGCGCGCACGGGCAGGCCACCACCAGCAGCACCAAGGCGCGGTAAACCCAGTCGAACCAGGCGCCAGCCATGAACAGCGGTGGTATCAGCGCCACGGCCAAGGCGATGGCGAACACCACCGGGGTGTAGATGCGCGAAAAACGGTCGACAAAGCGCTGGGTAGGCGCCCGCGCGCCTTGCGCTTCCTCCACCGCCTTGATGATCCGCGCCAGGGTCGACTGCCCGGCAGCGGCGGTGACGCGAAACTCCAGCGCCCCCGCCTGGTTGATGGTGCCCGCGAACAGTTTGTCGCCCACCCCCTTCTCCACAGGCAGGCTTTCGCCGGTAATCGGTGCCTGATCGACGCTGGATTGCCCACTGGTCACTTCACCGTCCAGGCCGATGCGCTCACCCGGGCGCACCCGCACCAGTGCGCCGATGTCTACCTCACGCACTTCCAGCTCGCGCCACTGGCCATCGGCCTGCTGCACCGTAGCCATGTCCGGGGTCAGTTGCATCAAGCCGCCGATGGCATTACGCGCACGGTCCAGCGAGCGCGCTTCGATCAGTTCGGCAACGGTGAACAGCACCATCACCATAGCCGCTTCCGGCCACTGGCCAATCAATACGGCCCCCGTCACGGCGATACTCATCAGTGCATTGATGTTGAGGTTACGGTTTTTCAGGGCAATCCAGCCCTTCTTGTAAGTACCCAGGCCGCAACCGAGGATCGCTGCCAGTGCCAGGCCCGCCACCACCCATTCCGGGGCGAGTGCAGCAAAGTGCACGATTTCGGCGGCGATTGCGGCAACGCCCGACAATGCCAGTGGCCACCAGCGGGCCTTGGCCGGTTGTGGCACGCTGGCGCTGCCATCGTCTTGGGCGGCAATCGGCTCGGCCTTCATGCCCAGGCTGTCGATAGCCCGCTCGATATCGGCGGTGCCATCCAGGGTGTGGCGCACGCCAAGCACGCGGTTGATCAGGTTGAATTCCAGCTGTTCGATACCGGCCAGCTTGCTCAGCTTGTCCTGGATCAGGGTCTGCTCGGTGGGGCAGTCCATCGCATCAATGCGGAAACGGCTGAGTTGCGCCTGGGCGCTGGCCGTTTCGCTCAGTTGCACCAGCGGCGGTGCGGCTTTGGCGCCGCAGCAGCTCTGGCCGTGGGCAGCATGGCCATGGTCGTCATCGCCATGAGCGTGATCGTGCGGATGCTTGTGTTCGTGGCTGACAGGCTGGTTCATGGGTCATCCTTAAATTGAGCCTGTTGCCAAGTGAACACCCTGTAGCCACTATAGGGTCAAGCCACTTGCTGGAGATTTCGCGATGAAGATCGGAGAACTGGCCAAAGCCACCGACTGCGCGGTGGAAACCATCCGCTACTACGAGCGTGAAAACCTGCTGCCGGAGCCGGCGCGCAGCGAGGGCAACTACCGGTTGTACACCCAGGCCCATGTGGAGCGGCTGACCTTCATCCGCAACTGCCGCACGCTGGACATGACCCTGGACGAAATTCGCAGCCTGCTACGCCTGCGCGACAGCCCCGCCGACGCGTGCGGCAGCGTCAATGCGCTGATCGACGAGCATATCGAGCATGTTCAGGCGCGGATCGATGGCTTGGTGGCATTGCAGGAGCAGCTGGTGGAGCTGCGGCGGCGCTGCAACGCGCAGGGGAGTGAATGCGCGATCTTGCAGCAACTGGAGACGAACGGGGCGGTATCGGTGCCGGATACCGAACATTCGCATGTGGGGCGCAGTCACGGGCATTGAGCCAAAAGCTTCGCGGGTGAACCCGCTCCCACAGGGACCGCGCACGACTTAGGCCTGTGCAGTACCCTGTGGAGCGGGTTCACCCGCGAAGAGGCCAGTTCAAACAATGAAGATCTATCAGACCGCCATCGGCGCTGTCATCGGCGCGTGGTGCTCATAACCTTCCAGCCAGAAATCACTCGGCTCGATCTTCTCCAGCCACTCCGGCTCATACTTGCCAGTTTCGGCAAATGCCGGCACACGGTCGCTGATGACCAGCTTCGGCGCCTCCAACGGCTCGCGCTGGAGCTGCTCGTTCAGCATGTCCAGATGGTTTTCATACACATGGGCATCGCCGATGAAGTAGGTGAACCAGCGCGGTGTATAGCCGGTCAGGCGGCCGAACAGCGACAGCAGCGCCGCACCTTCGGTGAGGTTGAACGGTGTGCCCAGCCCCAGGTCGTTGGAGCGGATGTAGAGGGTCAGGGAAATTTCCCTGGTCTCGACATTCGGGTGGAACTGGTACAGCAGGTGACACGGTGGCAGTGCCATTTCGTCCAGTTGCGCGCAGTTCCAGCCGTGGAACAGGATGCGGCGGCTACCCGGGTCGTTGGCGATGGTGTCCAGGCACTGGCGCACCTGATCGATCGCCTTATACAGGATGACGAACGCGACGCCGTCCTCTTCGTCCTGGGCAATGCGGCGGAAACCGGCTTGCTCGGCCATTTCGATGGCCGCCGGGTTGCTCAGCGGGATGCGCTTGTAGCCCGGCCACTGGCGCCATTGCACACCATAGATCTCGCCCAGGTCGTCATGGCCTTGGCGGAACGGGTTGGCCAGCCACTGGGCGTTTTCGTTGGCATTCTGGTCCCAGACCTTGCAGCCCAGCTCGCGGAACTCACCGGCGTTCTTCACGCCACGCAGGAAACCGACCATTTCACCGATCGCCGACTTGAACGCCAGCTTGCGCGTGGTAATGGCCGGAAAACCCTTCTGCAGATCGAAACGCAGCATCGCGCCCGGCAGGCTGATGGTGCGGATGCCGGTGCGGTTTCCTTGCAACGTGCCGTTGTCGATGACGTCGCGGACCAGGTCCAGATACTGTTTCATGGCTTACCTGTAGCAAAAACGGCAGGGGGATCGCCCCTGCCGTGGGATTAATCAGGCGGGTTTCGCCGTGGGCTTGCGATTATAAGCCCACCAGATCAAGACGAGGCCACCGACTATCATCGGAATGCACAGCAACTGGCCTTGAGTGAGCCAACCGAACGCGATGTAACCGAGTTGTGCATCCGGCACCCGGACAAACTCCACGGCAAAGCGGAAGATGCCGTAGCACAGCGAGAACATTCCCGACACCGCCATGGTCGGCCGTGGCTTGCGCGAGAACAGCCACAGGATGACGAACAACGCCACGCCCTCAAGGGCGAACTGGTAGAGCTGCGACGGGTGGCGTGGCAACTGGGCCGGGTCGCTGAACGGCGGGAAGATCATCGCCCATGGCACGTCGGTGGGTTTGCCCCACAGCTCGGCGTTGATGAAGTTGCCGATACGCCCGGCGCCCAGGCCAATCGGCACCAGCGGGGCGACGAAGTCCATCAGCTCGAAGAACGACTTGTTGTTGCGTTTGCCGAACCACAAGGCCGCCAGCATCACGCCGATGAAGCCGCCGTGGAACGACATACCGCCCTTCCACACTTCGAAGATCAGCGTCGGGTTGGCCAGGTAGGCGTGCAGGTCGTAGAACAGCACATAGCCCAGGCGCCCGCCGACAATCACCCCCATCGACAGCCAGAACACCAGGTCGGACAGCTTCTCGCGGTTCCAGGTGGGGTCGAAGCGGTTCAGCCGGCGTGAGGCCAGCAGCCAGGCACCGCCGATGCCGATCAGGTACATCAGGCCGTACCAATGGATTTTCAGCGGCCCGATGGCCAAGGCCACGGGGTCTATCTGCGGGTAAGGCAGCATGGAACTTCCTCTCGATTCAAATCAAAAAGCTGAGGCCGACACAGAACAGCAGGGCTGCGAACAGGCGTTTCAACAAACGTGGCGACAGCTTGTGCGCCAGGCGCGCGCCGAAGCGGGCAAAAAACATGCTGGTCACGGCAATGCCGACCAGCGCCGGCAGGTACACATAACCCAGGCTGTTAGGCGGCAGATGCTCCTCGTGCCATCCCAGCAGCATGAAGCTCAGGGCACTGGCCACAGCAATCGGCAGGCCACAGGCCGAGGACGTGGCCACTGCCTGCTGCATGGGCAGGCTGCGCCAGGTAAGGAACGGCACTGTCAGCGAGCCACCGCCAATGCCGAAAATGGCCGAAGCCCAGCCGATTACGCCGCCTGCGCCGATCAATGCGGGCTTGCCGGGGACGCCACGGCTGGCCTTGGGTTTGAGGTCCAGCGCCATCTGCGCGGCGATGACCAGGGCGAACACACCGATGATCTTCTGCAGCAGTGGGCCCTGGATCAGCGAAGCGGTCTTGGCACCGACACCGGCCCCCAGGAGGATGCCGATGGTCATCCAGATGAAGATCGGCCATTGCACCGCGCGCTTGCGGTGGTGCTCCCGCACGGCGTTGATCGAAGTGAAGACGATGGTGGCCAATGACGTGCCGACGGCCAGGTGGGTCAGCACCGAAGCGTCGAAACCCTGCAGGGTAAAGCTGAACACCAGCACCGGCACGATGATGATACCGCCGCCCACGCCGAACAGCCCGGCCAGCACACCGGCACAGGCGCCCAACAACAGATAGAGCACGAATTCCATTCGGCTTCCCCTAGAAAATCAATCCGGCATGGTAACGGAAGCCGGGCTCGGGGCTCTAGTGAACTCTGTGTCAGGATGGATCCGCACTGCTCCTGTGGGTACAGTGACAAAAAAACACGGAGGCCCACCCCATGTGCCTGATCGTATTTGCCTGGCGGCCGGGGCACGCCCTGCCGTTGATCGTGGCGGCCAACCGCGACGAATTCTATGCCCGCCCCACTCAGCCCCTGGCGGCCTGGGAGGATGCACCTGGGGTGCATGCCGGGCGCGACCTGGAGGCAGGCGGTACCTGGCTGGGCGTAGGCCCACAGCAGCGCTTTGCCGCGCTGACCAACATCCGCGACCCGGGCCAGGCGCCGGGGCCTCGCTCGCGGGGTGAGCTGGTGGCGGCGTTTCTGCAAGGGGAGCTGGGGGTCGAGGCTTACCTGGACCAGGTGACCAGCCGTAGCGGGCAGTACTCGGGGTTCAACCTGCTGGTGGGTGACGGGCAGCAACTGGGTTATCTGCATGCCCGTGAGGCCACGCCGCGCCTGCTGAAGGCTGGGGTTTACGGGCTTTCGAACGCCGGGCTGGATACACCGTGGCCGAAACTGGTGAAGGCACGTGACGGGCTGCAGAGCCTGCTGGACACACCGGAGCCGCACAGGCTGCTGGCATTACTTGCGGATAACGAGCCCGCGGCTGATGGTGATCTACCCGAGACAGGCGTGGGGTTGGCAACCGAGAAGTTGCTGTCGAGCGTGTTCATCGCCAGCCAGAATTACGGGACCCGGGCGAGTACAGTGCTGATTGTGGATGATCAGGGGCGAAGGCGGCTGGTTGAGCGCAGTTTCGGGCCTTTTGGCGGGCATTTGGGGGAAATTGAGTTGCTGGCCTGAGCATTTGATGTTGTCTGTTCGGGCCTCTTGGCGGGTAACCCCGCTCCTACAACGGCCTGTGCCGGGCCACCGATGTTTGCCCCCCCCGCTCCGCGCGTAGGAGCGGGTTTACCCACGAAGAGCCCGAACAGGCAAACGCTCAGTCAGAGGGTCTTGTTGGCCTCAGGCCCGATCATCCGCGCCAACCCAAGGTTCTTCAAGGCCAGTTGCAGCGAGCTGTGGATAACCTGCGGGTTGTCATGGCTCAAGGCCTCGGCCAGCAGCTCCTTGGCCTTGCCCATATTGATCTGGCGAAGCATCCACTTGACCTTCGGCAGGTTGGTGGCGTTCATCGACAGGCTGTCAAAGCCCATGGCCATCAACAGGACTGACGCTGCCGGGTCACCGGCCATCTCGCCGCAGATGCTCACCGGCTTGCCTTCGCCATGGGCGTCACGCACCACCGTGTTCAGCGCCTGCAGTACCGCCGGGTGCAGGTAGTCGTACAGGTCGGCAACCCGCGGGTTGTTGCGGTCCACCGCCAGCAGGTACTGGGTCAGGTCGTTGGAGCCGACCGACAGGAAATCCACCTGCCGCGCCAGTTCCTTGGTCTGGTACACCGCCGCTGGAATTTCCACCATTACACCCACGGGCGGCATCGGTACATCGGTACCTTCATCACGCACTTCACCCCAGGCGCGGTGGATCAGGTGCAGCGCCTCTTCCAGCTCGTGAATGCCGGAAATCATCGGCAGCAGGATACGCAGGTTGTTCAGGCCCTCGCTGGCCTTGAGCATGGCGCGGGTCTGTACCAGGAAGATTTCCGGGTGGTCGAGGGTGACGCGGATGCCGCGCCAGCCGAGGAACGGGTTTTCTTCCTTGATCGGGAAGTACGACAGCGCCTTGTCACCACCGATGTCGAGGGTTCGCATGGTCACCGGCAGCGGGTGGAAGGCCGCCAGCTGCTCACGGTAGATGGCCAGCTGCTCTTTCTCACTGGGGAAGCGCTGGTTGATCATGAACGGCACTTCAGTGCGGTACAGGCCTACCCCTTCGGCACCGCGCTGCTGGGCACGGGCCACGTCAGCGAGCAGGCCGGTGTTGACCCACAGGGGCATGCGGTGGCCGTCGGGGGTGATGCACGGAAGTTCGCGCAGTGCATCCAGCCCTTGGGCCAGCTGGCGCTCCTCCTCGACCACTTCGCTGTACTGCTTGCGCAGCACTTCGCTGGGGTTGGTGAACACTTCGCCCTTGTAGCCGTCGACGATCAGTTCAATACCGTCGACTTTGGAGTACGGCAGGTCGACCAGGCCCATCACCGTGGGGATGCCCATGGCCCGCGCGAGGATGGCGACGTGGGAGTTGCCCGAGCCGAGTACCGAGACCAGGCCGACCAGCTTGCCTTCCGGCACTTCACCGAGCATGGCCGGTGTCAGTTCCTCACTGACCAGGATGGTGTTGTCGGCATACACCAGCGACTGCGAACGTGCTTCCTGCAGGTACGCCAGCAGGCGCCGCCCCAGGTCCTTGACGTCGGAGGCACGCTCACGCAGGTAGTCATCGTCCATCAGTTCGAAGCGGTTGACGTGCTCACCAACCACCTGGCGCAGGGCGCCCTGGGCCCATTGGCCGGTCTTGATGACCTCGGTCACCTCTCCGCCCAAGGCTGCGTCTTCAAGCATCATCAGATACACATCGAACAGCGCGCGCTCTTCCGGGCGCAGCTGGGTGGCGAGCTTGGCCGACAGCTTGCGCATGTCGTCGCGCACACCTTCCAGGGCGTTCTGGAACAGCCTGAGTTCGGCGTCGATATCATCGACGGTCTTGTCCGGGACCACTTCCAGATCGGCCGGCGGCAACATCACCACCGCACGCCCCACGGCGGCGCCAGGCGACCCCGGCACACCCACGAAGCGCGCCTCCTGGATACCTTTGCCCTGACGGCCCAGGCCACGGATCGAGCCGGTAGCCTCGGCGTGGGCGATAACCCCGGCAAGCTGGGCGCTCATGGTGACCAGGAAGGCTTCTTCGCCCTCGTCGAACTGGCGGCGCTCCTTTTGCTGGATGACCAGTACACCGACCACACGGCGGTGGTGGATGATTGGCGCACCCAGGAAGGAGGCGAATTTCTCTTCGCCGGTTTCGGCAAAGTAGCGGTAACGCGGGTGGTCGGCAGCGTTTTCCAGGTTCAGCGGCTCTTCCCGGGTACCGACCAGGCCAACCAGGCCTTCGTTGGGGGCCATGCTGACCTTGCCGATGGAGCGCTTGTTCAGGCCTTCGGTAGCCATCAGCACGAAGCGGTTGGTTTCCGGGTCGAGCAGGTAGACCGAGCAGACCTGGCTGCCCATGGCTTCCTTGACGCGCAAGACAATGATCCCCAACGCCGACTTGAGATCTTTGGCGGAGTTTACTTCCTGGACGATCTTGCGCAGCGTATTGAGCATGGCTCGGGGTCGAACTCCGTCGTCAGTCGCGCGTCAACAGACGCGGTGCTAGCTCTTTCAGGGCGCGTCGGTACACCTCGCGCTTGAATGTCACAACCTGGCCCAGCGGATACCAATAGCTCACCCAGCGCCAGCCGTCGAATTCCGGCTTGCCGGTCAGGTCCATTCGCACCCGTTGTTCATTGCTGACCAGGCGCAGCAGGAACCATTTCTGCTTCTGGCCGATGCACAGCGGCTGGCTGTGAGTACGTACCAACCGCTGTGGTAAACGATAACGCAACCAGCCACGGGTGCAGGCAAGAATTTCTACATCATCGCGTTCAAGGCCAACTTCTTCGTTCAGCTCGCGGTACAGGGCATCTTCCGGCGTCTCGTCAGGGTTGATTCCGCCCTGGGGGAATTGCCAGGCATCCTGGTTGATCCGTCGAGCCCATAGCACCTGCCCGGCATCATTCGTGAGAATGATCCCGACATTGGGGCGAAAACCATCCGGGTCGATCACGGCAGCAACCTCGCAAACGCATGTCAACGCATTGTTCCACAAAGCTTGCGAGCGCAGCAACGCGCCCGCCAAGCTTATGTGCAGCTGCGTGAAAACTCCGTATTCTGCGGGCCTACCCTGTGGCTGATGCGAGTGACCGCGATGCGCCTGGCTTTATTCGACCTGGACAATACCCTCCTCGGTGGCGACAGCGACCATGCCTGGGGTGACTATCTTTGCGAGCGCGGCATTCTCGACCCGGTCGCCTACAAGCAACGCAACGACAGCTTCTACCAGAACTACCTCGATGGCACCCTGGACCTGCAGGCCTACCTGGCCTTTTCCATGGAAATCCTGGCGGCAACACCCAGGGCCAAGCTCGACGAATGGCACCGCGATTTCATGCGCGACTGCATCGAGCCCATCATCCTGCCCAGGGCCCTGGCCTTGCTGCAGCAGCACCGCGAGGCGGGCGACCAACTGGTGATCATCACCGCTACCAACCGCTTCGTTACCGCACCGATCGCCCGACGCCTGGGGGTGCGGGTGTTGCTGGCAACCGAATGCGAGGTGCGCGACGGCCGCTATACCGGGCGTAGTACCGATATACCGTGTTTCCGTGAAGGCAAAGTGACGCGGCTGGAGCGCTGGATGCTGGAGAACGGCTTTGACCTTGAGGACAGCTACTTCTATAGCGACTCGATGAATGACCTGCCGTTGTTGCAGCGGGTGACGCATGCAGTGGCAGTGGACCCGGCCCCGGACCTGCGGGCCGAGGCGGATAAGCGCGGGTGGCCGGTGATCTCGCTGCGGGATTGAGGTTTCGCGTGCCGGCCTTTTCGCGGGCACGCCCGCTCCCACAGGAATCACCACAGGCCTTGAGGGCTGCGCTGTACCTGTAGGAGCGGGTTCACCCGCGAAGAGGCCGGCACAGGCAATCCAGGCCTGTCAGACCGGCTTGGCCCCCATCAGCCCGGCAATGGACAGGAAGCAAACCCCACTGAATACCGCCAGCGCCAGAGTAAACCGCAACCCCACCACCTCGGCCTTGCGCAGCCGGTTCAGCCGCACCAGCAGCCACCACACGGCAAACGCGCCGAATGTATAGATGACACTGGATGCCAACACCCAGGTCTGCCCCAGTGGCCAGCCCACCAGGTGTACCAACCACCAGCCGGTGAACGGCATGCTCACCAGGCACAGGCCCATCACCAGCCAGACGAACACCAACGGCCGGCGCAGCAGCTTGGCGTAGGCTTCGGCATCGCCCTGGCGGCGGGCGCGCCAGGTCCAGATCGCCAGGCCCAGGGCGCCCAGAAACAGCAGCGCGGTGGCAACGATGTGCAAGGTCTTGAGCGTGGTCAGGTGTTCCATGTCTCGGTCGTCCTTAAACTGGCATTTTGCGGTAGCTTCTTCGCGGGCTTACCCGCTCCTGCCAAGGTATCTCAGGCCTTGAGGCCTGCGCAGTACCTGTGGGAGCGGGCAAGCCCGCGAAAGGGCCATCAGCCCTAGCTTAGCCGCTCAGCCCAGGAACAGTTTGTAGGCCGGGTTTTCGGTCTCGTCCCAGTACGGGTAACCGATCTTGGCCAGCGCTGCCGGCACCAGGTGACGTTCGTCCTCCGGCACCTGCAGCCCAGCCACCACGCGCCCGTCAGCCGCGCCATGGTTGCGGTAGTGGAACATCGAGATGTTCCAGCGCCCGCCCAGCTTGTTGAGGAAGTTGAACAGCGCCCCTGGCCGTTCGGGGAATTCGAAGCGCAGCACCATTTCGTCACTGGCACCGGCCGAGTGGCCGCCGACCATATGACGAATATGCAGCTTGGCCAGTTCGTTGTCGGTCAGATCGGTAACCGGGAAACCCTGTTCGGTCAGTTGCTGCACCAGCGCCGCGCGGGGGTCGTTTTCCGGGTGGGTCTGCACCCCAACGAAGATATGCGCTTCGTCAGAGGTGTGCTTGCGGTAGTTGAACTCAGTGATCTGACGCTTGCCGATAGCCTCGCAGAAGGCCTTGAAGCTACCCGGGCGCTCAGGGATGGTCACGGCGATGATCGCCTCGCGCTTCTCACCCAGCTCGGCACGCTCGGCCACATGGCGCAGGCGATCGAAGTTGACGTTGGCACCGGAGTCGATGGCCACCAGGGTCTGGCCGCTGACGCCGTAGAGCTCGACGTACTTCTTGATGCCCGCCACACCCAACGCGCCGGCAGGCTCGGTGATCGAGCGGGTATCGTCGTAGATATCCTTGATTGCCGCGCAGATTTCATCGGTACTGACGGTGACGACTTCGTCCACATGGTGGCGGCAGATATCGAAGGTGTGCTGGCCAATCTGCGCCACCGCCACGCCGTCGGCGAATAGCCCGACCTGCGGCAACACCACGCGCTCACCGGCGGCCATGGCTGCCTGCAGGCAGTTGGAATCGTCCGGCTCGACGCCGATTACCTTGATTTCCGGGCGCAGGTACTTCACATAGGCGGCAATGCCGGCGATCAGGCCGCCACCGCCCACCGGGACGAAGATCGCGTCTAGCTGGCCAGGGTGCTGGCGCAGGATTTCCATGGCGACGGTGCCCTGCCCGGCGATGGTGTGCGGATCATCGTAAGGGTGAACGTAGACGAAGCCCTTTTCATCGACCAGTTTCAGCGAATAGGCCAGCGCCTCAGGGAACGAGTCGCCATGCAGCACCACCTTGCCACCGCGCGAGCGCACGCCTTCGACCTTGATTTCCGGGGTGGTCTTGGGCATCACGATGGTGGCCTTGATGCCCATTTCGCGCGCGGCCAGGGCCAGGCCTTGGGCGTGGTTGCCGGCAGAGGCGGTCACCACGCCACGGGCCAGTTCTTCCGGGCTCAGCTGGGCCAGCTTGTTATACGCGCCGCGGATCTTGAACGAGAACACTGGCTGCAGGTCTTCGCGCTTGAGCAAAATCTGGTTGCCCAGGCGCTTGCTCAGCTGCCCGGCGCTCTGCAACGGGGTTTCGACGGCAACGTCATAGACGCGCGAGGTGAGGATCTTCTTGACGTACTGTTCGAGCATCGGGAAAGCATCACTGGGCCGCGGGACGAGGGCTGGGAGTCTACCCTAGCGCTACGTCGGGCGACCACAGCAAAGCCGTGCGAGCCGTTATACTAGGTGACTTTGAAACCGCCCTGCCCCTTCCGGAGCCCGCATGACCCAGGACCAACTCAAACAGGCCGTCGCCCAGGCCGCTGTCGACTTCATTCTGCCCAAGCTGGATGAAAAGAGCGTCGTAGGCGTCGGTACCGGTTCGACCGCCAACTTCTTCATCGATGCCCTGGCTCAGCACAAGACCGCTTTCGACGGTGCAGTCGCCAGCTCCGAAGCCACTGCCCAGCGCCTGAAAGGCCATGGCATCCCGGTCTACGAACTGAACAGCGTCAGCGAGCTTGAGTTCTACGTGGACGGCGCCGATGAGAGCGACGCACACCTGCACCTGATCAAGGGCGGCGGCGCAGCCCTGACCCGCGAAAAGATCGTCGCAGCCGTGGCCAAGACCTTCATCTGCATCGCCGACGGCAGCAAGCTGGTGCCGGTACTGGGGGCCTTCCCCCTGCCGGTCGAAGTGATCCCCATGGCCCGCAGCCATGTGGCACGTCAGCTGGTGAAGCTGGGTGGCGACCCGGTGTACCGTGAAGGCGTGGTCACCGACAACGGCAACGTGATCCTGGATGTGTACAACCTGCAGATCACCAACCCGGTGGAGCTGGAAGCGCAGATCAACGCCATCGTCGGCGTGGTGACCAACGGTCTGTTCGCGGCGCGACCAGCGGATCTGCTGTTGCTGGGCACCGCTGAGGGCGTGAAGAGCCTGAAGGCCGAGTAACGTTCTTCGCGGGCAAGCCCGCTCCCACAGGTACCCCACAAGCCTGGAACCGTGGCGATCCCTGTAGGAGCGGGTTTACCCGCGAATAGGCCCTGACAGGCGATCAGTCAGCCGGCTGCTTGAACACATAGAACAGGTTCGGCTCACTGACCAGGTAAATGGTCCCCGCTTCATCCATCGCAATACCCTCTGCCTGCGGCACCGTCGCCTGCAACCCCTGGAAGCCCTTGCGCAACGACAAGGTACTCAGCGGCTGGCCCTGTACATCCAGCTCCAGCACCAGCCGCGACTCGTCCGACAGCGCCAGCAGATGCCCACTGCGCTCATCGAACTGCAAACTCGAAAGGTCCCTCACAAATAGCCGTGAATCGCGCTTGCGGTCCTGCACCACATGCACGGCGTAGGGCTTTTCCGGGTTGTCATGCGGGAAGCCATGCACCTCATAGATCAGCATCGGGTCACGCTCCTTTGCCACGAACAGGCGCTTGCCCGCTGAATCGTAGGCCAGGCCCTCGAAGCCCTTGTTGCCATTGAGGCCAATGCCCAACGTCAGCTGTTCGGCATCACCGGCATCGAGAAACAGCGTGTCGTCTTCCAGTCGTACGCGAATCAGCCGCTGCTGACGCTCGTCGGTAATCACATAGCTGTTTGGCCCAACGTACTCCACCGCCTCCGGGTCGCCGAAGCCAGTCAGCGGCACACGTCGCAGGATACGACCGTCCAGCGACAGCTCGATCAGCTCCGAACGTGCATTGGTGACTGTGAAGAGGGTTTTGCGGTCAGGGTCGTAGGTCAGCGCCGAAATGTCATCATCCAGCCCTTCGATCGGTTGCGCCTCCAGCACCACCCGGTAGCGATCCAGGCCAATGCTGCGCTCCACAGGCTGCCACCATGTCTTCAGATTGAACCAGCCACGCTCGAACAGGCGAAACTCCTGCCCAGCCCAGCCAAGCAGGAGCAGACCAACGGCAGCCAGAACAAGGAGCAGGCGAACAAAACGACGCATAGGGACAGACTCGACACAAGGATGGCGAATCTAATCATGAATGGCTGAAGCAAAGCTTAATGCAAGCGTCAGGCAAATCTGATGATGTTGTCAGTTCTTCTTGAAACGATAGAAAAGCGCCGGCTCGCTGACCATGTAAAGGTTGCCCTTGTCGTCCATGGCCACCCCTTCAGCCCGCGGAATGGTGTCTTCAAGCCCGTTGAAGCCGCCCAGCAGCGTCATGAAGCTGACTTGCTGGCCCTGCTCGTCCAGCTCCAGCAGCATGTTGGAGTCGGCCGAAAGCACCAGCAAGTGGCCAGTACGCGGGTCGACACCCAGCGCAGACAGGTTGCGCAAGTCGAGTTCATCGCTCGGCAACGACTGTTTGTCACCCTGGAGCGGGCTGCGGCCATCGGTACTCCAGGTGTACAGCTTGGGCGGGCGCTCCTCGCCAATGATCAGGCGCTGGCGCAGCGGGTCCCAGGCGACGGCCTCAAAGCCCTTGTTGCTTTTGACCGACGGGCCCAGGTCGTAGCTCGGGAAGTCGTCGTGATTCAGTGCCGTGGTCTGCGCGTCCACCTTGACCACGGTCAGATCGTGCAGGCGCTCGTCAGTGATGGCCAGGTTGCCGTCTTCCAGCACCGCGACGCCTTCGGGGTTGTTCCAGCCGTTGAGCGGGATCTTGCGCAGTACATCGCCCTCCAGGCTCAGCTCGACCAGGATCGGGTTCTTGCCCATGACCGCAAACAGGGTGCGGGTTTGCGGGTTGAAGGCCACATCCGAGGCTTCATCATCGTCCATGCCCGGCAGCGGTTTGGCGTCGATGTCCACCTGGTAATCCGGCAACCAAACGCTCTCGCTACGCTCGGCGGTGCTTTCGAAGCTTTCTTTTACCCACAGTGCACCGCGGTCATCCCAGTGCATGGCCACCGCCACGCCATAGCCGATCACCGCCGCCACGGCCAGGCCGAAGGGCCAGCGCAGGTAGAAGCGACGCTTGGGGGTTACCGGGGCGCTGGAGGAGGATGGCATGCAGTGATCCTGGGAAAATGGGCGTAGGTGCGCGCATTATCCGGATTGGGTGTGAAAAATCGGTAAACAGGGCCGGCCCATTCGCGGGCATGCCCGCTCCCACAGGGATCGCGCCAGCTTTTAGAAATTGAGCAAGACAGTTGCTCCCACAAGGTTCTCCACAGGCCTGAAGCCTGTGATATCCCGTGGGAGCGGGTTTACCCGCGAAGAAGGCGACGCGGTTTCGAGTTAAAGCACCCGGCTTTCGAAGCGGCTCACACCCGGCAGCTCCAGCACCAACTCGTCACCAACGTTGAACGGCCCAACGCCCGCCGGGGTACCGGTGAGGATCACATCCCCCGCCTGCAACGAGAAATGCGCTGCCATGTACTGAATCATCGGCACGATCGGGTTCAGCATCATCGCGCTATTACCATCCTGGCGTACTTCGCCGTTCACGGTCAGGCGCACCGGGATATCTGTCACGTCCTCGAAGCTGGCGGCCGAGACGAACGGTGGCAGCACGCAAGCGCCGTCAAAGCACTTGGCCAGCTCCCAAGGCAGGCCCTTTTCCTTCAGCTTGGCCTGCACGTCGCGCAGGGTCAGGTCCAGCGCCGGCGCGTAACCGGAAATGGCGTCCAGCACCTCTTCCTCGCTCGGATGGGTCGACAGCGGCTTGCCCAGCAATACGGCGATTTCAACCTCATAGTGCACCGACCCACGCTCGGCCGGGATCTTGAAGCCACCTTCGGCCGGCACCACGCAGCTGCCTGGCTTGATGAACAGCAGCGGCTCGGTGGGGATCGGGTTGTCCAGTTCCTTGGCATGCTCGGCATAGTTACGGCCGATGCACACCACCTTGCCCAGGGGGAAGTGAATGCGCGTGCCGTCTACGTACTGGTGCTGGTAACTCATGGCCGACTCCTTCTGGATACTGCTTTTTATTCAGGTGCGAAGATCTTACCCGGATTCATGATGCCGTTAGGGTCAAACACGGCCTTTATTGCCTTCATGCAGGCGATTTCTTCGGGGGAGCGGCTGTAGCCCAGGTAGTCACGCTTGGTCATGCCTACGCCATGCTCCGCAGAAATCGACCCGTTGTAACGCTCGACGATCTCGAACACCCACTTGTTGACCTTGGCACACGAAGCGAAGAAGTCGTCCTTGCTCATATGTTCAGGCTTGAGGATGTTCAGGTGCAGGTTGCCGTCACCAATATGGCCGTACCACACCACTTCATAGTCCGGATAATGTTCTGAGACGATGGCGTCGATATCGCGCAGGAACGCAGGCACTTTCGAGACAGTGACGGAAATGTCGTTCTTGTACGGTGTCCAGTGCGAGATGGTTTCCGACAGGTACTCGCGCAGCTTCCACAGGTTTTTCAGCTGGGTTTCGCTCTGGCTCATCACCCCATCCAGCACCCAACCCTGCTCGACGCAATGCTCGAAGGTAGCCAATGCTTCGTTGGCAACGTCTTCAGTGCTGGCCTCGAACTCCAGCAGCGCATAGAACGGGCAATCAGTCGCGAACGGCGCAGGTACATCGCCGCGCGCAAGGATCTTGGCCAGCCCCTTGTCGGAAAAGAACTCGAAAGCGGTCAGGTCCAGCTTGCCCTGGAAAGCGTGCAGCACCGGCATGATCGAGTCGAAGTCCGGTGTGCCCAGCACCATGGCGGTGAGGTTGCGCGGTGCGCGGTCCAGGCGCATGGTGGCCTCGACCACGAAGCCCAGCGTACCCTCGGCACCAATGAACAGCTGCCGCAGGTCGTAACCGGTGGCGTTCTTGATCAGGTCCCTGTTCAGTTCCAGCAACTCGCCCTTGCCGGTGACCACTTTCAGCCCGGCCACCCAGTTGCGGGTCATGCCGTAGCGGATCACCTTGATTCCGCCGGCATTGGTGCCGATATTGCCGCCAATCTGGCTGGAGCCGCTGGAAGCGAAGTCCACCGGGTAATACAGGCCTTGCTCTTCGGCGAAGGTTTGCAACTGGCGGGTGATGACCCCTGGCTGGCAAACCACAGTGCGGTCGAAGGCATTGAAGCCAAGGATCTGGTTCATGTAGTCGAAGGCGACCACAACCTCACCATTGGCCGCCACCGCACCAGCAGAAAGCCCGGTACGCCCGCCAGAGGGCACCAGCGCCACCTGGTGCGCATTGGCCCAGTGCACAATGGCTTGCACCTGTTCTACCGTTTTGGGAAAGACGATGGCGCTGGGCGCGGGCGGGTAATGCTTGGTCCAGTCCTTGCCATACGCTTCGAGGGAAACCGGGTCAGTCAGGACCTTGCCCGGGTCGACAAGGGTCATCAGTTCTTCAATAACAGCGGGGCGGGTCATCGCTGGAACTCTCGACTTATTCATGGTCACCCTGAGCACTCTTCAACTGTCGGGATAAGCTCAGATTGTGTCGCGTATGCTAGCATAGCCCTCCCGCTGTTCATGCTAAGGCTGCCCTCGCGCCTGGCATCACCCCTCGCCATTTTATCTCCGGGATACAGGTTTACGCAGATGAGCAAGACTTCTCTCGACAAGAGCAAGATCCGGTTCCTTCTTCTTGAAGGTGTGCACCAGAACGCGGTCGATACCCTCAAGGCCGCCGGCTACACCAACATCGAATACCTCACTGGTTCGTTGCCGGAAGCCGAGCTGAAGGAAAAGATCGCCGATGCCCACTTCATCGGCATCCGTTCGCGTACCCAGCTCACCGAAGAGATCTTCGACTGCGCCAAGAAACTGGTCGCAGTCGGCTGCTTCTGCATCGGTACCAACCAGGTTGACCTGGAAGCTGCCCGCGAGCGCGGTATCGCCGTGTTCAACGCGCCATACTCCAACACCCGCTCGGTCGCCGAGCTGGTACTGGCCGAAGCCATCCTGCTGCTGCGCGGCATCCCTGAGAAGAACGCCTCCTGCCACCGTGGCGGCTGGATCAAGAGCGCGGCCAACTCGTTCGAAATCCGCGGCAAGAAACTGGGCATCGTCGGCTACGGCTCGATTGGTACCCAGCTTTCGGTACTGGCTGAGAACATGGGCATGCAGGTGTACTTCTTCGACCCGCTGACCAAGCTGCCACTGGGCAACGCCGTGCAGGTCACCAGCCTGAACGAGCTGCTGAGCCTGGCCGACATCGTCTCGCTGCACGTGCCTGAGCTGCCATCCACCCAGTGGATGATCGGCGAGAAGGAAATCCGCTCGATGAAGAAGGGCGCGATCCTGATCAACGCCGCCCGTGGCACCGTTGTCGAACTGGACCACCTGGCCGCTGCCATCAAGGACAAGCACCTGATCGGCGCCGCCATCGACGTGTTCCCGGTCGAGCCACGCTCCAACGACGAAGAGTTCGAGAGCCCGCTGCGCGGCCTCGACAACGTGATCCTGACGCCGCACATTGGTGGTTCCACCGCCGAAGCCCAGGCCAACATCGGCCTGGAAGTGGCCGAGAAACTGGTCAAGTACAGCGACAACGGTACTTCGGTGTCTTCGGTCAACTTCCCGGAAGTGGCCCTGCCAGCGCATCCAGGCAAACACCGTCTGCTGCACATTCACGAAAACATCCCGGGCGTGCTCAGCGAGATCAACAAGGTCTTCGCCGAGAACGGTATCAACATCTCCGGTCAGTTCCTGCAGACCAACGAGAAAGTCGGTTACGTGGTAATCGACGTTGACGCCGAATACTCGGACCTTGCGCAAGAGAAACTGCAACAGGTCAAGGGCACCATCCGTTCCCGCGTCCTGTTCTAAGTCCAGCAGCATGTCTAGTCCTGAAATAGGTTTACACCTGTTCAGGTAGGCCGACAGGCCTCAAAACGCCCGATGCACAGCATCGGGCGTTTTGTTTTTCAGGGCCATATGAGGCCGTTCTGTGTTGTAGATCTGCACTGCCTCGTCAACCATCTGCCTCGCTTGCTCCAGATCTGCAGGGCTACTCAACAGCAGCTCCATCTTGAGGATTCCGTTGATTCGCTCGGCCAGCGCGTTCTGGTAGCAGTCATACCCATCGGTCATGGAGCACTGAACGCCGTGCCGTTGATGCAGTGACTGGTATAGCGCCGAGCAGTACTGGATGCCTCGATCCGAATGGTGGACTAATGGCTGGCGATGACGTCGCTTGCGCAATGCCTGCTTGAAAGCTTGCGCCACCGATTCGGCATGCAGGCTTTCATGGACGTGGTGGCCAACGATTTTCCTGGAGTACGCATCCGTTATCAGGCTCAGGTATAGCGGACCGTTACGTGCGGGCAGGTAAGTAATGTCGGCCACCCAGACGTGTTCCGGCCTTGTCGGAACAATCTGGCTTGGCCCAGGCTTGAGTAAGTTGGGATGGCGGTAGAAGCGATGAAAGCTTTGTGTTGTCTTGTGGTAGGCCCGCTTAGGCAGTACGAGCAAACGGTGCTCTCCCAAGACCTGGAACAGCCTATCTCGGCCGACCTGGAATCGTCTGTCAGGTTGGCAATGCAGCAGATAGTGCAGCTTGCGGGTACCCAGACGGGGCTGGCGCATTCGGACTTGCTGTACAAACTCAACCACCCGGTCTGCCTGGCGTTCTTTGCCATCAGCGGCTCGGTTGCGCTTGTAGTATGCCTGTCGACTGATGCCTAGAAACTGACAAGCCCTGGCAATGCTCAGTCCTGCGACTTGGCCTTGCGAGAGGACTTGCCGGATCGCTTTTTTACGACCGAAACACCATAGTCATTTTTCAGAACATCAACGACCGTCTCGAAGAACTGGGCCTTCTGGCTCATCAGCTCAAGCTGCTGCTCAAGCTCTTTGATCCGCTGCTCCGGAGTGAGCGGTTTGGGGTCAGACATCGCGCAGCTCCTCTCGACTCGGATCGATGCCCCTTGGCTCCAATCCTGCCGACCGTGCTTACGCAACCATACCAGAACCGTCGACCGGCCCTGGATGCCATACCGTTCCTGGGCCTGGCCGTAGGTCATCTCGCCTTTTTCAATCTGATCAACCACCGCCAATTTAAAAGACAGTGAGTAATCTCGCTGTGTGCGCTTTACACCTTGCTCCATCTGACTCTCCGGAAATTCGGGATGGGAGGTGTAAACCTTATTCAGGACGGAACAGCATGAAAAAGGGAGGCCATGAAGGCCTCCCTTTTTTTATTTCACTTCAACCGTGATTTTCTTCGACTCGACGCTAGGCTTGAACGGCACGTGATACTGGTCACCCAGAATCAGTTGCAGGGTGTGCTTGCCCGGGGTCAGGGTAATGCTGGTTTCGGTCTGTGCCTTGCCGAAGTGCAGCACTTGCGGACCCGCCGGCAGCGCGACGCCGGCCTCTGGCATCAGACTGGACGGTAGTGGCATGTCAGCCACGGGCTCTTTGTCGACATCCACCAACAGATGGTGGTGCCCTGTGTGCGGGGTTTGATCGCCCGCAGGCTTGAGGCCCATACCCTCGATACCGAATTTGACGGTGAAGGTCTTGTCGACCGTGGCACCATCGGCGGGGGAAACGATGAAGACCTTTGCCTCCTTGGGCGGCTCCTGGCTCTTCAGGGCGTCTGCGGCACTGGCGAACACCGACGCTCCCATCAGCAGACCGGCAACGGCAGCACGCGAAAATAGGCTGTTCATTCACTTCTCCTGTGATTCACTTATTGACCGCAGCCTGTAATCCAAAAGCGGCGGTAGTTCACCTTAGTTGAAATAATCGCCAAGGTGTTCACATTGCCTGACAGAAATATTTCCGTCAGGGTTAAACAATGCCAAGGCTTGAAGGTCATAGGCTGCGCTCGATCACGGCGAGGAAGAAAGCCGTGGCGATCGTTTTCAATCTGCTAAAAGAAAAGGGGCATACATGCGTTCGACCATAGGGGTACTGCTGGCAGTACTGATCAGTCCATTGGCTCAGGCGGAGCTGATCGACGAAATCGCCGACCGGGGCGAACTGCGCATTGCCGTACAGGCCGACAACTCGCCGTACGCTTTTAAACAAGATGACCACCTGACAGGTTTCGACATCGAATTTGGCCAGGCCCTGGCCAAGGAACTGGACTTGCGCGCCGAGTTCGTCGAAGCCCCAGCTGCCGAAGTGCTGGCGGGTGTCGAGAGTGGCAAGTACGACATCGCACTCACCCCGTCGAGTGAGTCGCTCACAGGCGACGGCCCACTCGATGTGAGCCGGCCGATTGGCGAGAAGAAGCTGGTGATCCCGTTCCAGAAGGACAACCCGGCTTTTGAAAGTGCTGTAAACAATGCGTTGCAGCGCTTGAAAGACAGTGGCCGGACTGCCGAACTTGAGCAGAAGTGGTTCAAGGGTGTGCAGGAGACTGCAGCCGGGCAGTAAGGTCTTCTTTGCAACCTGTACCGGTCTCTTCGCGGGTAACCCCGCCTTGGGTACAGTGCGACCCCTGTAGGAGCGGGTTCACCCGCGAAAGGGCCAGCACAGGTTCAAACAGAGATATCACCCAAAGCACGCTGCGCCTGGTCCAGTTCCAGCTCGCTGAACACCTGCACCCCCGCCCGCCGCAGCAACGCCGTGGTTACCCCTTCCCCGGCCACTTTCACACCACTGAAGGTGCCATCATAGGTCAACCGGTTGCCACACGAAGGGCTGCCAGACTTCAGCACCGCTACGCGAATGCCATGCCGGCGCACCAGTTCCAGCGCCAACTGCGCACCGGCCAGAAACTCGGCACTGACATCTTCCCCCGTCACCGTCAGCACCTGCGTGTTGCCATCCAGCACTGCGCTGCCCTGCCCTCCCGGGATCTCCGCTGGCGGCCGCGGTGTCGGCAAGCCGCCGGCTACCTCTGGGCACAACGGCACCACGCGCCCTTCGGCCTGCCACTGCTGCAACAAATCGGGATGGCCGCTGGCCCGGCCGTCATAGCGTACTGGCTGCCCCAACAGGCATGCGCTCACCAGCACCTTGGGCATATCAGAACGGGTCATTGCCACGCCGCCTGAACCAGCCGGTCAACGACAGCCGCTCGCGCCCGGCCGGCAATACTTCGTGAGGCACTTCGCCCGACAGGAATACCACCAGGCAAGCGGCCACTGGCTCGACATCGTGCTCGACACCGTTGGCCAGGAACATGCGCAACTGGCCACCGTCATGCGGTTGCCAGCCTTCATTGAGGTAAAGCACCGCCGAGACCATACGCCGGTCATCGTCGCGAAAGCGGTCCAGGTGCCGGCGATAGAACGCCCCCGGTGGGTACAGGGCAAAGTGGCATTCGAAGTCTTCCAGGCCCAGGAACAGGCCTTGGTTGATCGCCAGGCGCAGCTGGTCCATGGCCGCCAGGTACTGGTCGCAGGCCTCGGCCTGCCCCGGGTCGATCCACTGGATCTGGTCACCGCGAATGGCTTCGCGCACCTCCTGGGTAGCACCGCGCCCAACCCCTGCGGGGTTGAGTTCGCCTTCGGCATCACGGCGCCGGCACTCGGCTGCCAGCGCGCGTACCAGGTCGGCAGGCAGAAAGTGCGCCTGCTGGGACCAGCCATGGGTGGCCAGATCGTCGACGACGGCCGCAAGCATCGGGTATTCAGGGGAGATGTGCATGGCGCGCATCATATCCATTCGCCCTGTCGCCGCACAGCGCCACTTGGCCGAGAAACACGCGGATATCTCGACAAACCGGCGCCGGGCCAAGGACAATAGGCCCCTGCCGACAGGAGTCCTGAATGCGCCGTCTGTTTTCCCTGATTCTGCTGATGATCTGTACCATGCCTGTCTGGGCAGACAACCTGGATCAACTGTACAAGGCTGCCGGCTGGCCCGACCAGCGCGCCCACTTCAACGATGCCCTGACCGCCGCCCAGGAGCGCTACCGCAACAGTTTGCCTCCTGCCGTGTACCAGGCGCTGGTCAACAACAGCAACCAGCGCTTCCAGGCCCAGGCAGTGGACCGTCGCGCCCAGGCCAAGCTGCGTGCCACCCTGGCCAACCCGGCACCGGCCCTGGCCTTCTTCCAGTCGCCGTTGGGGCGCAAAGTGGTGGCGGCCGAGCTCAAGGCCACACGCAAGGACGAACTGGCCAAGAACGCCAAAGGCCTGCCCAAGATCCAGGCAAGCGACGATCGTCTGCTGGTCATCGGCCACTTGGCCCAAGCCCTGCCTGCGCGTGAAGCAGGCGCTGAAGTCAGCCTTGCCATCGCCGGTGTCGCAGCCGACAGCCTCAGCTCGATGATCCCCGGCCTGTTCGGCGGCGGCCAGGCCCAGAGCCTGCTGGATGGCCAGCGCCAGCGGCTGATGGGGCAAATTGGCGAAGACCTGAACAACACCCTGCTGTACGTCTACCGCGACCTGTCCGATGCCGAGCTGGAAGCGTTCGCCACCTTTGCCGAGTCGCCCGAGGGCAAGGCTTACTACCAGGCGGCCCTGGCCGCTGTGCGCGCCGGCCTGGCGGTTGGCCAAAGCACCAACGACCTCAAGTGATCAGCCCAGGCGCTGGTCGATGAAGTCGAAGTAGCGCTGACGGATGCCCGGCAACTCGTTGGCCAGGTGGTGACGGGCCTCAGGCAGCATCAGTATCTGCGGCTCGGCAAACTTGGCCTTGAGCACTTCGAGGTTATGGGGCCAGTCCACCGTACCATCCGCCTCCCCCTGCACGATCAATGGCCGCCGCGCACTGCGCGGCGCAGCCTCGATGCGTTTGACCCAGGCGATCAGTGCGCCCACCCAGGCCGTTGGCAGGCGACGCGGTTGCAGCGGGTCGGCCTCCAGGAACGGCAGGAAGGCCGGGTCGTTGGTGTTCTCACTGAAGCGCCGTTCGATGCCATTGACGAAGTGGCGCAGCACGCAATAACTGAACTTCGACCAGCGCCAGGAACATGGCCGCACCAGCGGGGCCAGCAGGATGATCTGGCCATCGACGGGGCTGCGTGCGCCCTGGTGCAGCAGATGGTCCACGGCAATCGCCCCTCCCGTACTCTGCCCACAAAGGTGCCACGGGTGCGGCAGTTGCAGCGTGTGCGCCTGTTCGAACAAGGCCTCCAGCACTTGCTGGTACACCGCGAAGTCATTGATGCTGGCCCGCTCGCCGCTGGACAGGCCGTGGCCGGGCAGGTCACAACTGATCACCGCAAAACCTTGCTTGAGTGCCCACGCAATCACATGCTGGTACAGGCCCATGTGGTCGTAATAGCCGTGCAGCAGAAACAGCGTCGCGCTTGGCTGCTCGGGTAGCCAGGCCTGCCCGACCAGGTCGAACCCCGCCGCCTGGAAGCCGCCCAGCCAGCTGTGTGCCGACAGGTCCAGGCCATAGAAGCGCTGGTAGTCCTGCGCTTGTGCCGACAGCGGCTGGCGAGCAGTCAACGGCGCCAGGCTGGAGCGCAGGCGGTCAGGGTGAAAGGCAGGGGGCATCGGGGTACATCCACATCGAGCAAGTATTGATCTGGAATCTTCAGCTCTGGCCGGCGCCATGGCAAGCTTGCTCACCTCGAACAACCAGCATCGATCCAATTGCGGGAGCGGCCTTGTGTCGCGAAAGGGCCACCGACTCTTCATGAATAGCCGAATCATCAAACCGCTGTGCACGGCAACCGCCTTGTTGCTCGGCGCCGTAATCCTCTGGCAGGCCTACAGCGCCTTTCAGGCTCGCTACCTGCGCCCGTTCGGCAACCAGGCCACGCTGTTCGACGGCAGCCAATTACAGCTACCTGCCGAGCTGGCCGGTGCTGGTCCGATCCGCGTGGTGCATTTCTGGGACCCGGCCTGCCCATGCAACGTCGGCAACCAGCAGCACCTGGGCGACCTTATCAGCCAGTTCGCAGGCCACGACGTTACCTTCCATGTGCTGCAAAAGCCCGGCAGCCACGGCCAGCTACCGGCCAATATCGGCAGCTTGCACCCCATCACCCACCTGCCCGGCAGCGAGCAGCTGCCTGCCTCTCCTGCCGTGGCCATCTGGGACCGGCAAGGCCGCCTGGCTTACTTTGGCCCGTACAGCGAAGGCGCCGTGTGCAACGCCAGCAACAGCTTCATCGAGCCAATCCTCAAGGCTTTGCTCGACGGCCGTCAGGTCAGCGCCTCCAATACCCTGGCGGTGGGCTGCTACTGCCCTTGGTCGGGCTGACGGACCCTCGCCGGGTTACCCACCACCGTCGCGCCCGCAGGCACATCCCGGGTCACCACACTGCCGGCGCCGACGATGGCGTTATCACCGATGCTCACCCCTGGCAGGATGATCGCCGCACCGCCGATCCACACGTTGTCGCCGATGGTCACCGGCCGCCCACTCTCCAGCCCGCTGCGCCGCACTTCAGGATCGAGCGGATGGTCGGCGGTGTAGATCTGCACGTTGGGGCCGATCTGGCAGTCGTCGCCGATACGCACCGGCACCACGTCGAGGATCACGCAGTTGAAGTTCATGAAGGTATTGCGGCCAACGCTGATGTTGTAGCCATAGTCGCAATAGAACGGCGGGCGAATCACCGCGCCTTCGCCAACCTGGCCAAAGTGTTCCACAAGCAGCCCGTGGCGTGCGTCGTTGAGCAGTTCGACACTGTTGTTGTAGCGATGCATCCAGTGCTTGTTGGCGATCTGCTCGGCCTGCAGTTCAGGGCAGCCAGCGTGGTAGAGCTGACCGGTGAGCATTTTGTGTTTTTCGCTGAGGGACATGGAAACTCCTTCCTGGGGCTATGCTCTGTTCGCGAATCCGCCGATGATCGGACCACATTTTCCGTTTGAATGCACAAGGAGTCTGAATGAAGCGCAGCCTGACCCTGCTGGCGGTGGTAGTCACCGTGGCCGCTGGCGCCGGTTACTGGTACGTGCAGGGCAAGCTGCCGCAGCGCGAGGGCGAGGTCGCCGTTGCCGGTCTGCAAGCCCCGGTCAGCGTGCGCTACGACGCCCGCGGCGTGCCACACCTGCAGGCACAGAGCGAGCCGGACCTTTACCGTGCACTGGGCTACGTGCATGCCCAGGACCGGCTGTTCCAGATGGAGATCCTGCGCCGCCTGGCCCGGGGCGAACTGGCTGAAGTGCTCGGCGACAAGCTGCTGCCCACCGATACCCTGTTCCGCAGCCTGCGCATACGCGAGCAAGCCGCGCTGATGGCCAAGCGGCAGGATCCGCAGGCGCCGGCATGGCAGGCCCTGCAAGCCTACCTCGATGGGGTCAACAGTTGGCAGGCCAGCCACCCCAAACCCACGGAATTCGACCTGCTCGGCATCCCCCCGCGCCCGTTCACCGCCGAGGACACGCTGAGCATCGCCGGCTACCTGGCCTACAGTTTTGCCGCCGCGTTCCGCACCGAGCCTGCTCTGACCTACATCCGCGACCAGCTTGGGCCTGACTACCTGAAAATATTCGATCTTGGCTGGCAACCCGAGGGCGCGCTGGGCACGCCACTGGCCGCCGCCGACTGGCAAAGCCTGGAAGCACTTGCGCGCTTAAGCCATGAGGCGCTGGGCGACGCCGGCATCCCGCAGTTCGAAGGCAGCAACGCCTGGGCGGTCGCGGGTAGCCGCACCCGCAGTGGCAAGCCGTTGCTGGCTGGCGACCCGCACATCAGCTTTGCCGTACCTGCAGTGTGGTACGAGGCCGAGCTGTCAGCGCCCGGCCTCAACCTCTACGGCTATTTCCAGGCACTCAACCCGTTCGCCCTGCTCGGCCACAACCGTGACTTTGGCTGGAGCCTGACCATGTTCCAGAACGATGACGTTGACCTGGTCGCCGAAAAGACCAACCCCGCCAACGCCGATCAGGTGATGGTCGATGGCCAGTGGCACACACTGGAAACGACCGAACAGAAGATTGCCGTCAAAGGCGAGCAGCCGGTCACCATCAGCCTGCGCCGCTCGCCCCACGGCCCGATCGTCAACAACGTGCTGGGTAATACCTCCGGCACCACGCCAATCGCCATGTGGTGGGCATTTCTGGAAACTGAAAACCCGATCCTCGACGGCTTCTACCAGCTCAACCGCGCCGACACCCTGGGCAAGATGCGCGAGGCCGCCGCCAAGGTTCACGCGCCCGGGCTCAATTTTGTCTGGGCCAATGCCCGTGGCGATATCGGTTGGTGGGCAGCGGCAAAGCTGCCAATCCGCCCCGACGGCGTCGACCCGGCGTTCATCCTCGACGGGGCCAGCGCGCAGGCCGACAAGCTCGGTTTCTACCCCTTCAGCATCAACCCGCAGCAGGAGAACCCGGCCCGCGGCTATATCGTCTCGGCCAACTACCAGCCACCGGCGGCGGTGCCGATACCGGGTTACTACAACCTGCCCGACCGTGGCCGCCAGCTTGATCGTCACCTGGCCAACCCAGAGGTGAAATGGGATACCCAAAACAGCCAGGCATTGCAACTGGACACCGCCAGTGACTATGGCCCGCGTACCCTTGCCCCGCTTCTGGCAACCCTGCGTGCAGTGGCCGAAGGTGACGAAGAGAAAGAGCTGGTCGAGCAACTGGCAGCTTGGGCTGGGGACTACCCGCTCGATTCGACCAGCGCCACGCTGTTCAACCAGTTCCTCTATGAACTGGCATTCGCGGCCCTGCATGACGAGCTGGGCGATACCTGGTTCCCGGTGCTGATCAGCACCCGCGTGATCGACGCCGCCTTGCCACGCCTGGCAGCGCAAGCCGATTCACCCTGGTGGAACACCCGTGGCGGCAGCCAGCGTACCGACCGTACCGCCGTCGTGCGCATGGCCTGGCAGAAAAGCCTGAAGCATCTGCGTGACACACTGGGCAGCGATACGGCCAGCTGGCAATGGGGCAAGGCCCATACCCTGACCCACAACCATCCGCTTGGGGTGAAAAAACCGCTGAACCTGCTGTTCAACGTTGGGCCATTCGCCGCACCCGGTACCCATGAAGTGCCGAACAACCTCTCGGCGAAGATCAGCTCTGCGCCATGGCCGGTGACCTATGGGCCGTCGACGCGGCGGCTGGTCGACTTTGCCGATGCCGGGCAGGCGCTGACCATCAACCCGGTCGGGCAGAGTGGCGTGCCGTTCGACCGACATTACGCGGACCAGGCCGAAGGGTATGTGCAGGGGCAGTATCAGAAGGCACAGATGGGGATAATACCGGCGCAGAGTACCTTGCGATTGGTGCCAGGGCCGTAAGGGGCTGCCTTGCTCAAAACCCAAAAGTTTGCGCGAGCACTGTGGGGATTTAGCCGCGAACACCGGCGCAGCCGGTGCCATGCACCGCGTTGGATTCTTCGCGGGTAAACCCGCTCCCACAGGGATCGCGCCAGCTTTCAGAGATCCCAGCAATGAAAACGCCGACACAAAGGTGTCGGCGTCGGGTCATGCAAGGTGAAGCAAGCGCATCAGAACGCCGGCAGCACCGCACCTTGGTACTTCTTGGCAATGAATGCCTTGACTTCCGGGCTGGTCAGGGCCTTGGCCAGTTTCTGGATGGCCTCACTGTCCTTGTTGTCCGGGCGGGCCACCAGGAAGTTCACGTAGGGCGAATCGGAACCTTCGATCACCAGTGCATCTTTAGCCGGGTTCAGGCCAGCTTCCAGGGCGTAGTTGGTGTTGATCATGTCCAGGTCGACCTGGTCCAGCACACGGGGCAGCATCGCCGACTCAAGCTCGCGGAACTTCAGCTTCTTCGGGTTCTCGGCGATGTCCTTGGGGGTGGCCAGGGCATTCTTCGGGTCTTTCAGGGTAATCAGGCCGGCCTTCTGCAGCAGCAGCAAGGCGCGGCCGCTGTTGCTGCCCTCGTTAGGGATGGCAACGGTTGCGCCTTCTTTCAGCTCGCTCAGGGCCTTGACCTTCTTCGAGTAGCCACCGAAGGGCTCTACGTGTACACCCACCACGGTTTCCAGGTGGGTGCCCTTGCCTTCGTTGAAGTTCTGCAGGTACGGCAGAGTCTGGAAGTAGTTGGCATCCAGACGCTTCTGGTCCACCTGCACGTTCGGCTGTACGTAATCGGTGAAGACCTTGATCTGAAGGTCCACGCCTTCTTTTGCCAGGGTCGGCTTGATCAGTTCAAGAATTTCGGCGTGCGGTACCGGGGTAGCGGCAACCACCAGTTTCTCGGCAGCAGCGGCCAGGCCGGAGAACGACAGGGCAGCAGCCAGGGCAGTGGTCAGCAGGGTCTTCTTCATGGTGGTCCTTGTTCTGAATCTGGGCCATCGACGATGGCAAATCGGGTGCCCAACCGGTTCACCAGTGGGCTTGAGGCGGACGATACCCAAATTTTTTATTCCGCAACAATATCTTTTATTTAGCTGCTTATTCCAAAAACACAATGCCATCAGCCTCTTTACCCATGAGCGATGTCTAACGCGCGGGGTCAGGCAGTTCGAGATCCTCTGGCAGGATCTCTTCGCCGTCATTGACCAGCAAGGCAAAGTGGATGACGTTCTCCAGTTCGCGGGTATTGCCCGGCCAGAAATGCGCCTCCAGCACCCGCTGCGCCGCCTCGCTCACCAAGGGCAGTGGCCGTTGCAGGCGCACGCTGTAGATGCCCACGAAGTACTCGGCCAGCGGCAGGATATCGCCCGGCCGCTCGCGCAGCGGCGGCAGTTCCAGCGCGCCCTCGCGCAGATACTGGTACAGGCGCTCGTTGAAGCGCCCTGCACGTACCGCACGGGCCAGGTCGATGCTGGTGGCGGCGACCAGACGCACGTCAACCGGCTGTGGCTGCTGCGCACCCACCCGAGTGACCTCGCGGTTTTCCAGGGCCGCCAGCAGCTTGTCCTGGATGGCCAGCGGCAAGTCGGCAATCTCGTCCAGGTACAAGGTGCCGCCGCTGGCCGAACCGAACCAGCCGGCGCGGCTGCTGGCTGTACCGCCATGAGTGCCAGCGCTATAGCCAAACAGCTCGGCATCGGCATAGGTGGGGCTGATGGCCGCGCAGTTGACCGACACGAACAACCCTCCACGGTCGCTGGCACGGTGGATCTGCCGAGCCAGCAGCTCCTTGCCGGTGCCGGTCTCGCCTCGGATCAGCACCGGCAAAGGTTGCGGCGCCAGGCGCTCAAGGTCCTCGCGCAGCTGCTGCGAGCGCGGGTCGATGAACACCAGCGCCTTGGCACGAATGCTCAGCGGGCTCTTGTCCAGCTCGGGGAAGGTCAGCAGCGGCTGGCCGAACGGGTTTTGAAACGTCATGACGAACTCCCGCCCCAGGCCCGTGATGGCCAGGCGTCAGGCAAAGGGTGAAAAGTGAGGGCGATCAGGCGCGGCGCAGTGCGCGCTGCTCGATCCGGCTCTGCAAGCGATACAGGTAGGCGAAGCCTTGTTCCCAACGCTCATGACCGGACTTGACGTTGATGTGCCCGGCATTGCTCAGCAACCCTGCTTCGGCGTTCCATGCCTGGGCCAGGTACAGCACCCTCGGCACGCTCACGGCCGGGTCGTTGTCCGAACTGACGACCTGGCTGGGGAACGGCAGCACCTCGGTAGGGATCGGCGCAAAGTTGCGCAGCACTGGCGCGCAGGTGGGCCGTTCGACATCTGCCGGCGCCACCAGCAGTGCACCACGCACCTGCCGCAGCAAGGCCGGGCTTGCCTGCGCTGCCCAATGGGCGACAGTGATGCAACCAAGGCTGTGGGCAATCAGGATCACCGGCGAGCGCTCGGCGGCAATCGCCTGCTCCAGCGCGTGCACCCAGTCCTGCCGCTGCGGGGTGAGCCAGTCGTCCTGTTCGACCCGGGCACTGTTGGGCAGGGTGCGCTGCCAGTGACTTTGCCAATGGTTGTCTGGCGACCCTTGCCAGCCCGGCACAATCAGGTAGCGAATCGAGTCATTGCGCATGGGGACGCCTCCAGTAAGTTTGCGTGCTTGGAGACAAGTATAGGGTGGGCGATATATTCGCAAAGGAATAAGAATATATTTATTAATTCCTTAATTGCATAAACAACGGGCGGCGGTCGCTCTCTCGTAAGGGCTGCATAACCGCCCCGTCACCTTTCAGGTAAGAAAAACCCGGGACCATGCCCGGGTTCTCTTAACCTTATGCGACTCAGATATCCGCTACCTTCTGCCAAACCTTCGGACGGAAGAACAACGTTTCCCCCCGCGCCAGCCCGGTCAGGCTGTCATGGTCTTTCACCACCTCGGCCTCGATCAGCTCGCTCTGCCCTTCCACCTTCAAGGTCACCCGCGTGGTCGCGCCCAACGGCCGAATGTCGCGCACCTCGGCCGCGTGGTGCCCTTCGGTCTCATGCCGCGACAGCGATACCTCGTGCGGGCGGAACAGCACGTGATGCCCTTCGCTCAAGGCTAGGCGGTTGGAGTCACCGAGGAAGTGGTAGACGAAATCATTGGCCGGCTGATCGTACACCTCGCCCGGCGAGCCGATCTGCTCGATCACGCCCTTGTTCATCACCACGATGCGGTCGGCTACTTCCATGGCTTCTTCCTGGTCGTGGGTAACGAACACCGACGTCAGGTTGATATCCTCGTGCAGCCGCGCCAGCCAGCGACGCAACTCCTTGCGCACCTTGGCATCCAGCGCACCGAATGGCTCGTCCAGCAGCAGCACCTTCGGCTCCACCGCCAGGGCCCGGGCCAGGGCGATACGCTGACGCTGGCCACCGGAAAGCTGCTCAGGGTAGCGATCGGACAGCCAGTCCAGTTGCACCATGTTCAGCAGCTCATGCACCTTCTCGGCAATCTTGCTCTCGCTCGGGCGCTCGCCCTTGGGCTTCATGCGCAGGCCGAAGGCAACGTTGTCGAACACGCTCATGTGGCGGAACAGCGCGTAGTGCTGGAACACGAACCCGACGTTACGGTCACGCACGTCATGGCCGGAAACGTCCTCGCCATGGAACACGATGTTGCCCTGGTCCGGGGTTTCCAGGCCGGCAATGATGCGCAGCAGGGTAGTCTTGCCGCAGCCGGACGGGCCGAGCAAGGCCACCAGCTCGCCGCTGTTGATGTCCAGGTTGATAGTGTTCAGGGCCTGGAAGCTGTTGAAGCGCTTGCTGACGTTACGAACTTCGATCGACATGAATCATTCCTCCGCGGCGCTGTGGCGCAGGCGGTTAATACGGTTCTCGCTCCACTGCTTGAGCAGCAGGATGAAGAGCGCCAGGATCAGCAACAGGCTGGCCACGCTGAAGGCCGCGACGTGGTTGTACTCGTTGTAGAGAATCTCCACATGCAGCGGCAAGGTGTTGGTCACGCCACGGATGTGGCCCGACACCACCGACACCGCGCCAAACTCGCCCATGGCCCTCGCGGTACACAGCACCACGCCGTAAATCAGGCCCCATTTGATGTTCGGCAGGGTGACGTGCCAGAACATCTGCCAGCCGTTGGCACCGAGCAGCCGTGCAGCCTCCTCCTCTTGCGTGCCCTGCTCCTGCATCAGCGGGATCAGCTCACGGGCCACGAACGGTACGGTAACGAAAATGGTCGCCAGGACAATGCCAGGCAGGGCGAACACGATCTGGATATCGTGGTCCTGCAGCCACGGACCGAACAGGCCTTGCGCGCCGAACATCAGCACGTAGACCAAGCCGGCGATCACGGGCGACACCGAGAACGGCAGGTCGATCAGGGTGACCAGGATGCTCTTGCCACGGAAGGTGTACTTGCTCACGCACCATGCAGCGCTTACGCCAAATACCAGGTTCAGCGGCACCGAGATAGCCACGGCGAGCAGGGTCAACTTCAGCGCCGACAACGCATCGGGTTCGAAAATCGCCTCGAAGAAGGTGCCAAAACCGTTTTTCAGCGCCTGGGATACCACGATCACCAGCGGCAGCAGCAGGAACAGGGTGAACACCAGCCAGCCAAGGCCGATCAGGATACGCCGCGCTGTGGCACTGCCACGGCGGGCGGCGTTGGCTGCGGCACTTGCACTCAGGGATGAACTGGACATGCCGGCCTCCTTCAAGGGGTTTCGATGCGGCGCTGCAGCAGGTTGATCAGCAGCAGGAGGATGAAGGAAACCACCAGCATCAGCACGCCGATGGCGGTCGCGCCGGTATAGTCGTACTGGTCGAGTTTGACCATGATCAACAGCGGCAGGATCTCGGTCTTCATCGGCATGTTGCCGGCAATGAAGATCACCGAACCATACTCGCCTACGCCACGGGCGAAGGCCAGGGCGAAGCCGGTGAGCCATGCCGGCAGCAGGGCCGGCGCCAGGATGTGGCGGAACACCTGCAATGGCTTGGCCCCCAGGCAGGCTGCAGCCTCTTCCACTTCACGCGGGATGTCGGCCAGTACCGGCTGCACCGTGCGCACCACGAACGGCAGGGTCACGAAGGTCAGTGCCAGAGTGATGCCCAGCGGGGTGTAGGCGATCTTGAAGCCCAGGTCGGTGGCGAACTGGCCGACCCAGCCCTGCGGCGCGTACAGGGCAGTCAGGGCGATACCGGCAACAGCGGTGGGCAAGGCGAACGGCAGGTCGATCATGGCATCGATGACCTTGCGCCCGGGGAAGGTGTAGCGCACCAGCACCCAGGCCAGCAGGGTACCGATCACACCGTTGATGATGGCGGCGAACAGGGCGGTGCCGAAACTCAGCTTGAGCGCGGCGATCACCCGCGGCGCACTGATGATGTTCCAGAACTGCTCGAAGGTCAGCTGCGAGGCATGGATGAACATGGCCGCCAGCGGTATCAGCACGATCAGGCTGAGGTACACCAAGGTGTAGCCCAGCGTCAGCCCGAAGCCGGGTATGACGGGGGAGATGCGACGTGACATAAATATCCCTGGTTGAACGCACTTGGCCCGGAGAGTTTCCGGGCCAGTGCAGGCTTCTGAATCTTGGGGCCCTTACTGTGCCTGATAGATCTGGTCGAACACACCGCCGTCATTGAAGAATTTCGGTTGTGCAGCCTTCCACCCACCAAAGTCCTTGTCGATGGTCACCAGGTCCAGTTTCGGGAACTGCTTGCCGAACTCCGCAGCGACTTTCTCGTCACGCGGGCGGTAGAAGTTCTCGGCGGCAATCTTCTGCCCGGCCGGGCTGTACAGGTGCTTGAGGTATTCGGTGGCAATCTCGGTATTGCCCTTCTTCTCGGCGTTCTTGTCGACCACGGCCACTGGCGGCTCGGCCAGGATCGACAGCGACGGCACGACAATGTCGAACTTGTCGGCACCACCGTCTTCCTTCAGGGCCAGGAAGGCCTCGTTTTCCCAGGCCAGCAACACGTCGCCCTGGCCGTTGTTGACGAAGGTGATGGTCGAACCACGGGCGCCGGTATCCAGCACCGGGACGTGCTTGAACAGCTCCTGCACATACGCCTTGGCCTTCTCTTCGCTACCGCCGGCCTTCAGGCCGTAGGCCCACGCCGCGAGGAAGTTCCAGCGGGCACCGCCAGAGGTTTTCGGGTTCGGGGTGATGACCGACACATCCTTCTTGATCAGGTCGCCCCAGTCCTTGATGCCTTTCGGGTTGCCCTTGCGCACCAGGAACACGATGGTCGAGGTGTATGGGGTGCTGGCGTCAGGCAGGCGGGTCTGCCAGTTCTCGGGCAGGGTCTTGCCAAGCTTGGCCACTTCGTCGATGTCACCGGCCAGGGCCAGGGTCACCACGTCGGCGCGCAGACCGTCGATCACCGCACGGGCCTGCTTGCCCGACCCCCCATGGGATTGCTGGATTTTCACCTTGTCGCCCGGGTGGGCCTGTTGCCAGTGCTTGATGAACTCGGCGTTGTACTGCTGGTAAAGCTCACGGGTCGGGTCGTAGGACACGTTGAGCAGTTCGTAGTCCTTGGCGATGGCGGAACCGGCAAAAACAGCACTGGCCAGGGCGGCGAGCGCATAACGGCGGATGGACATGGTGAAGCTCCCGATTGGCATTTTTCCAGTTTTGGATGTTGTGGCGCCGATCAGCCGGGCTTGTTGCCGGGCTGTTGCAGGCGGAACTTCTCCTTGCGCTCGATCTGTACGACCTGAGCGTTGTGCACGGTGATCTCCACCGCACCGAAACGCAGGCCGCGCAAGGCACTCTGGATTTCACGCAAGAGGGTGGCTTCGTCCTGGCCGTCGATGCTACGCAGAGATGCACTCATGCTCGTTCTCCTTGGAGTGAGGGCGCCGGGCAGAGGTTTGAAGGGGATTTGCGCCTGGCTTGAGGGCAATAGTAGTGAGGCGCGGTTATTCTTAAAAATACTGTTTAAGCATTTTTATATAACCAAAATCAGATCACGATTTTGCAGGCGACAAAATACCTCTGTGGAAGCGGGCGTGCCCGCGAATGCGGCAGTGAATCCACCATCGCATTCGCGGGCACGCCCGCTCCCACAGGGTTCAGCGCTGGGTTTTGGTACTGTTTTCAGGCTCGCGAATCTTGTACCAGGCCACGTACAGCGCCGGCAGGAACAGCAGCGTCAGCAAGGTGGCCACGATGATCCCGCCAATCATGGCGTAGGCCATGGGGCCCCAGAACACCTCGCGGGCAATCGGGATCATGCCCAGGCTCGCCGCCGCCGCCGTCAGCAGGATTGGCCGGCGCCGGTGGTTGGTGGCCTCCACCACCGCATCCCACGGCGACAGGCCATGGGCTTCGAACTCGTCTATCTGGGTCACCAGAATCACTGAGTTACGAATAATGATGCCAGCCAGCGCAAGGATGCCGAGGATCGCCACGAAGCCCATCGGCGTCCCCGTGGGCACCAGCGCCAGCACCACGCCGATCAACCCCAGCGGCGCCACGCTGACCACCAGAAACAGCTTCTGCACGCTGTGCAGCTGGATCATCAGGAAGGTCGCCATGAGGAACAGCATCAGTGGGATGACCTTGGCGATCGGCCCCTGGGCCTTGCTGCTTTCTTCAACCGTACCACCCGTGGCCACTTCGTAACCGACCGGCAGCTTGCTGGCGAACTCGTCAATTTTTGGCTTCAGCTGGGCCACCAGGTCAGTGGGCTGAATGTCGCCATTGACCGAGGCCTTGATGGTAATGGTCGGCTTGCGGTCGCGGCGCCATACCAGCGGCTGTTCCAGTTCGTAGCGCACGGTGGCGAACGAAAGCAACGGGATCGACGTGCCGTTAGGGGTAAGAATTTGCAGGTTCTGCAGGGTATCAGGCGAGCCACGCTCGCTGTCTTCGGCGCGGGCGACCACATCGACCAGGTAGATGTTGTCGTTGACCTGGGTGATCTGCACGCCACTGACGATGCTGTTCATCACATTGGCAACATCTTCGGACGACAGGCCCAGCTGGCGTGCCTTGTCCTGGGCAATTTCCACGCGCAGCACCTTACCCGGCTCGTTCCAGTCGTAGATCATCTCGCCGATGTGCTCGTTCTGGTCGAGCAAGGTGGCCAGCTCGATGGCGTGTTTGCGTACCTGGTCGATGTCGGCACCGCTGACCCGGTACTGGATCGGCCGGCCCACTGGCGGGCCCATCTCCAGCGATTGCACGTTGGTGCCGACGCCGACGAATTCTTCATGCAGGATCTTCTGCAGGCGGTCCATCAAGGCCTGACGCTCTTCGAAGCCCTTGCTGACGATCACCAGCTGCGCGTAGTACGGGTTCTGCAACTGCTGGTCGAGGGGCAGGTAGAAGCGGATCGCGCCTTGGCCAATGTAGGTGCTCCAGTGCACCAGGTCCGGGTCGTCCTTGATCCGCGCCTCGAAGCGGTCGACCACCTTACGCGTCTCCTCGATCGAAGCGTTCTGCGGCAGGTTGAGGTCGACGAGAATTTCCGGGCGGTCCGAGGACGGGAAGAACTGGTTCTGCACAAAACGCATGCAGAAGATCGACAGGGCGAACAGCACCACGGTGCCGATGATGGTCAACCAGCGGTTGCGCATGCACCACAGCAACCCGCCTTCAAATGCCCGCCCGACCCGGCCAGGCTCAGCTTCGTGGGCCTTGATCTTGTCGCTTTTGAGAATATGCACCCCAAGCACCGGCGCGAAGAAAACCGCCACCACCCACGACACGATCAGGGCCACGGCGATCACCGCGAACAGGGTGAACGTGTATTCACCCGCAGAGCTGGCGTTGAGGCCGATAGGCACGAACCCGGCCACGGTCACCAAGGTGCCGGTAAGCATGGGGAAGGCTGTGGAGGTGTAGGCGAACGTCGCCGCCTGCTCCTTGCTTTCGCCCATTTCCAGCCGCGTGACCATCACCTCCACAGTAATCATCGCATCGTCCACCAGCAGGCCAAGCGCAATGATCAGCGCCCCCAGCGAAATCCGCTGCATGGTGATGCCGCTGTACTCCATGAACACGAACACCATGGCCAGCACCAGCGGGATCGAGCAGGCCACCACCAGCCCGGCGCGCACGCCAAGACTGACAAAGCTCACAGCCAGCACGATCACCACCGCCTCGAACAGCGCGCTGGTGAAACCGCCGACCGCCTGCTTGACCACCACGGCCTGGTCAGAAACGGTGTGTACCCCGACACCCACCGGCAGGTCCTGGACCACCTGGTCCATGCGCTTTTTCAACGCTGCACCGAACACCTGGATGTTGCCGCCGGCCTTCATGCCGATGGCGAGGCCAATGGCTGTCTGGCCGTTGTAACGGAACATTGGCGAAGGCGGGTCGACGTAGCCGCGCTCGATGTCGGCGATATCAGCCAGGCGGAAGAAGCGGTCGTTGATCCTCAAGTTGACGGATTGCAGGTCTTTTTCCGAGGCAAACTGCCCGGACGTACGCACCGAGATGCGCTCCGGGCCGGCCTCGATCATGCCGGCCGGCGTCACCGCATTCTGTGCTTGAAGTGCCTGCATCACCTGGCGCTGATCAATGCCCAGGGCTGCCAGCTTGCGGGTGGAGAAGTTCAGGTACAGCACTTCGTCCTGGGTGCCGACCAGCTCGATCTTGCCGATGTTGGGTACATCGCGGACCTCGGCCCGCGCCTGTTCCACGTAGTCCCGCAGTTGGCGCAGGGTCAGGCCGTCAGCGGTAAAGGCATAGATCGAGCCGAATACATCACCGAATTCGTCGTTGAAGCCCGGCCCCTGAATACCAGCGGGAAATTCGCCACGAATATCCTGGATCTTCTTGCGCACCTGATACCAGATATCCGGAATGTCCTTGGCCTTGGTGGTGTCGCGAAGGTACACGTAGACCGTGGACTCGCCGGGGCGGGTGTAGCTTTTGGTGTAGTCGAGCGAGTCGAGTTCCTCGAGCTTCTTCTCGATGCGGTCAGTAACCTGGTACAGGGTTTCGTCCTGGGTCGCACCGGGCCAGCGGGTCTGGATGACCATGGTCTTGATAGTGAACGACGGGTCTTCCTCTCGGCCCAGGTTGAAGTAGGAAAAAATCCCCATCAACAGGCTAACGAACATCAGGTACCAGACGAACGATTGATGCTTGAGTGCCCAGTCGGACAGGTTGAAGCTTCCTTTCATTGCGCATCCTCGTCGAAGGTGACCTTCTGGCCAGGCTTGAGGCTGTTGACGCCGGCTGTGACCACGCGTTCACCAGGCTGCACGCCGGAGCCCAGTACGATGCTGTCAGCGGTGCGGTCGATCAGCGCCACGTCACGGGTGGCCACGGTCTTGTGCTGCGTATCGATCACCCATACCTGGGTCTTGCCGTCACGCTCAAGCAAGGCACTCAGGGGCAGTTCGCTGCGCGGGGACACTTCCGAGCTAAGGGTCACACTGATGGAGGTGCCGAGGTGGAAGGCCGCCGGTGTGCTGGCCAGGGTCAGGCGAGCACGGCGGGTACGGGTGGTGGCATCAGCCTGAGGCTCCAGTTCGCGCAGGCTCGCTGTGGTGTTGATGGTCGGGTCCAGTTGCGAGGCAACAGTGAAGGTCAGGTCTTTGCTCAACTGCTCGGCCAGATCGATCGGCAGGTCGATGACCGCTTCCTTCACGTCCGGCCGGGCCAGGGTCACCACGGCTTGACCAGCGGTTACAGTTTGCCCGGCTTCGGCCTGCCACGCGGTAATCACGGCAGCGTGGTCGGAACGCAGGGTGCTGTAGTCGAGCTGATCACGTGCCTGACTGACGGCGGAACGGGCCTGCTCCAACGCTGCGCTGGTGGTTTTCAGGTTGGTCTGGGCGATATCCAGCTGTGCCTGGGCACCAACCCCACGGTCATACAACTGCTGCTGACGACGGGCATCGGCCTGGGCGTTGATCCACTGTGCCTGCACCTTGGCCAGATCGCCTTCGGCAGCGCGCAACTGGTTCTGCTGGTCGGTCGGGTCCAGGGTGGCCAAGGTGTCGCCCGGTTTCACCCGGGCCCCGACGTCCAGCCAGCGCCGGGCAATGCGCCCGGAAACCCGGAAGCCCAAGGTGCTTTCGAAGCGCGCCTGGATACTGCCGGCGAAACGGCCCAGCTGCGACTGCACCTGAGGTTCGACCTTGACCGACAGCACTGGCCGAATCGGCTCTGGTGCCTCTTCTTCACTACTACAACCCGCCAGCAGCACACCGGCCGAGAGCATCAGCAACAGACGCTTCATAGCTCACCCCCTGGGCTCTTGGCGTCGACCTTCTGTACCTGCATGCCGGGGTGCAGCAACTGGCCGCCGTTGACCACTACGGTCTCGCCGCCTTTCAGGCCGCTGGCGACCACGATCTTGCCGGTGAGGTAACGGCGGATTTCGACTTTGCGCAGTTCCACCTTGTCGCCCTCGCCCACCACCCACACGGCAGGCTCATGCAGGGCCTTGGTCAGCGCCGACCATGGCAACTCGACGCTGGGCCGGCCCTGGGCATTGGTAGTGGCGGTAACCGGTGCCCCCAACTGCATCTCGGGCGGCACGTCCTTGAGCCCCACCTTGACCTGCACGGTGCCGCTTTGCGCGGACACGGTGGGGGTGATTTCGCGCACGAAGCCACGGGCCTGGACCTTGGGATCGTCCAGCAGGCTCACGACTACCCCGGCATCGCTGGGCGGCGCCACCAGCAGCGACTCGTAGACGTTGAACACCGCATCGCGGTCGCCATCGACGGCCAGGCTGAAGATCGGCATGGTCGCCTGCACCACTTGGCCAACCTCGGCCTGGCGCTCGGTGATTACCCCGGCGGCCTCGGAGACCAGTGCGGTGTAGCTGAGTTGCTCGTTGGCATTGGCCAGTTGCGCCTGGGCGGCCTTGAGTGCGCTCTGGTTGCTGCGCAGCGCGGCTTCAGCAGCATCGTATTCGCTCTGGCTGGTGTAGCCCTTGGGCAGCAGTTTCTGCTGGCGCACGAAGGCCGCGCTGGTCTGGGTGACCCGCGCCTGCGCGGCGAACACTTCGGCCTTGGCCGAGTCGACATTGTTCTGCAGGTCTTTCGGGTCCAGCCGTGCCAGCACCTGGTTGGCCTTGACGTGATCGCCCACGTCGACGCTACGCGAAATGATCTTGCCGCCAACGCGGAATGACAAATCTGTCTGCACCCGCGCCTGTACGTCGCCGGTCAGGGTGACCCTGGCAGCGAAATCGGTGGGTTGTACCTGCTGCACACCCACCCGAGGCAGTGTCTCGGGAACCTCTTCCTTGCTACAGCCGGTGAGCATGTACAACAACCCCAGACAGACGACCGACAGCGGACGCATCAACGCCATGCTGGCTCCTTGCTTGCGCACAAATGATTTGTGGGATGCGACTGTGAGCGTAGTTCAGGGTTCGATAAACATCACTGGCGGGGATCATTCCGGCATTTTCACAGCCGGTGCGGGCCTCTTCGCGGGTGAACCCGCTCCCACAGAGATCGTGCCTATGCTGAATTCTGTACAGTACCTGTGGGAGCGGGTTCACCCGCGAATGGGCCGGTACAGGTACATATAACCTCTGCCATATCCAGAAACCATCCACTTCATTGCGCCGGCATCACAGTTACTACCTTTGGGAGGTCATCTGTTTGCAAGGAAGAACCTGATGCCCAGAGCTCAATCCCACCTGCTTCGTCGTGGTCGCTATTCAGAGCTCGGCAGACTCTATCTGCTGACCACCATTACCCATCAGCGCAAGCCGCTATTCGATGAATTCCACCATGCCCGCTTGGTCATTCATCAATTGCGGTAATCCGATCACGACCAAGCCTGCCGTTCACTGGCCTGGGTGTTGATGCCCGACCATCTGCATTGGCTGATCGAATTGAAAGGAGCAACGCTGGATACCTTGATGCGCAGGTTCAAGTCCAGGTCCAGTCTCGCGTTACATCAGGCAGGGGTTGAGCATCATCCGGTATGGCAGCCTGGATATCAGGACCGGGCAATGAGAAGGGAGGAAAGCATAGTGCATGTCGCCAGATACATAGTTGCCAACCCGTTGCGGGCCGGCTTGGCAGGAAGTGTCAGGGACTATCCACACTGGGATGCAGTCTGGCTTTGAATGTGTGCTGGGGGAATTCGCGGGTAAACCCGCTCCCACAGCGACCGCGCACATTTTAAAGGTTGTGCACTACGACTGTGGGAGCGGGCGTGCCCGCGAAAGGGCCGGCTCAGGCCGATGCAGCCACCTGCGCCGAGCGCTTGACCTGCGGCTGCGAAGCGTTGGCCGCAGCACCCTCTTCGATCGCCTGCTGAATCGCCTTGCGACGACGCTCTTCGGCCTGGCGGCTGAAGTACCAGACGAAGAAGGTCACCAGCGATACCGACAGCAATATCAGGCTGGCCACGGCGTTGATCTCCGGTTTCACGCCCAGGCGCACCGCCGAGAACACTTCCATCGGCAAGGTGGTCGAGCCAGGCCCGGAGACGAAGCTGGCCAGTACCAGATCGTCCAGCGACAGGGCGAACGACATCATGCCGCCCGCCGCCAGCGACGGTGCGATCATCGGGATGGTGATCAGGAAGAACACCTTCCACGGCTTGGCACCCAGGTCCATCGCCGCTTCCTCGATCGACAGGTCCAGCTCACGCAGGCGAGCCGACACCACCACCGCGACGTACGCCGCACAGAACGTAGTGTGGGCAATCCAGATGGTGACGACACCACGCTCCTGGGGCCAGCCGATCGACTGCGCCATGGCCACGAACAGCAGCAACAGCGACAGACCGGTGATCACCTCGGGCATTACCAGCGGCGCAGTGACCAGGCCACCGAACAGCGTGCGGCCCTTGAAGCGGGTGACGCGGGTCAGCACGAAGGCTGCCAGGGTACCCAGCGCCACCGCTGCCACCGCCGTGTAGCAGGCGATTTCCAGCGAGCGCATCACCGAACCCATCAGCTGGGTGTTGTCGAGCAGGCCGACGTACCACTTGATCGACCAGCCCCCCCACACCGTCACCAGCTTGGAGGCGTTGAACGAGTAGATCACCAGGATCAGCATCGGCAGGTAGATGAACAGCAAGCCGAGCACCAGCATCAGCTTGGAGAAACTGAAGCGTTTCATGCGCGGCCCTCCATCTCTTTGGCCTGGCTACGGTTGAACAGCAGGATCGGCACGATCAGGATCGCCAGCATTACCACCGCCAGGGCGGATGCTACCGGCCAGTCACGGTTGTTGAAGAACTCCTGCCACAGCACTTTACCGATCATCAGGGTTTCCGGGCCGCCCAGCAGTTCCGGGATCACGAACTCGCCCACCACCGGAATGAACACCAGCATGCAGCCGGCGATGATGCCGTTTTTCGACAACGGTACCGTGATCTTCCAGAAGCTGTTGAAGGTGCTCGAACCCAGGTCGGATGCAGCTTCGAGCAGGCTCGGGTCATGCTTCACAAGGTTGGCGAACAGCGGCAGGATCATGAACGGCAGGTACGAATAGACCACGCCGATGTACACCGCCAGGTTGGTGTTGAGGATTTGCAACGGCTGGTCGATCAACCCGGTCCACAGCAGGAAACCGTTGAGCAGGCCATTGTTGCTGAGGATACCCATCCAGGCATAGACGCGGATCAGGATCGCGGTCCAGGTTGGCATCATGATCAGCAACAGCAGGACCGTCTGGGTCTCCTTCTTGGCGTTGGCGATGGCGTAGGCCATCGGGAAGCCGATCAGCAGGCACAGCAGGGTGCTGAAGAACGCCATCTTCAACGAACCCAGATAGGCCGCGAGATACAGATCATCCTCGGTCAACAGCCCGTAGTTGGCCAGGTTGAGGACCAGCTGGATCTTGTCTTCGACGTAGGTGTAGATCTCGGTATAAGGCGGAATTGCCACATCAGCTTCGGCAAAACTGATCTTCAGGACGATGAAGAACGGCAGCATGAAGAACAGGAACAGCCAGATGAACGGCACGCCGATCACCAGATGCCGCCCCTCCGGGACCAGACGCTGGAAGGCTCGCTTGAGCTTGCGCAGTTTCATGACCGCAGTACCACGCCGCTGTCGTCTTCCCACCACACGTACACTTCATCGCCCCAGGTAGGACGAGCACCCTGGCGCTCGGCGTTGGCGACGAACGACTGGACGACCTTGCCGCTCGGCAGCTCCACATAGAACACCGAGTGGCCACCCAGGTAGGCGATATCGTGCACCTTGCCGCGCGACCAGTTGTGCTCGAACTCGGGCTGCTTGGTGGTTACCAGCAGTTTCTCCGGGCGCAGGGCGTAGGTGATGTGCTTGTCTTCAACCGAAGTGGTGATGCCGTGGCCCACGTAGATCTTGCGCTCCAGCTCCGGGCTGGCAATGATCGCGTAGCCTTCGGCGTCATCGACCACGTCACCTTCGAACAGGTTGACGTTACCGATGAACTCGCACACCAGGCGGCTGGTAGGTGTCTCGTAGATGTCCACTGGCGAGCCGATCTGGGCGATCCAGCCCAGGTGCATGATGGCGATGCGCTGGGCCATGGTCATGGCCTCTTCCTGGTCGTGGGTCACCATCACGCAGGTCACACCCACGCGCTCGATGATCTCGACCAGCTCCAGCTGCATCTGCGAACGCAGTTTCTTGTCCAGTGCACCCATCGGCTCGTCGAGCAGCAGCAGCTTGGGGCGCTTGGCCAGCGAGCGGGCCAACGCCACACGCTGACGCTGGCCGCCCGACAACTG
This sequence comes from Pseudomonas sp. YQ_5, assembly GCF_043103305.1. NCBI lineage: Bacteria > Pseudomonadati > Pseudomonadota > Gammaproteobacteria > Pseudomonadales > Pseudomonadaceae > Pseudomonas > Pseudomonas sp. YQ_5. The sequence continues at coordinate 164,897 of NZ_JBICJS010000042.1, forward strand.
GTGCGGCTTGCGCTTGGCGTACTGGGTCATGTGCACCAGCTTGAGCATCTCGGCCACGCGCGCATCAATCTCGGCCTTGGGCAGCTTGTCCTGCTGCAGGCCGAAGGCGATGTTCTGCGCCACGGTCATGTGCGGGAACAACGCGTAGGACTGGAACATCATGTTGATCGGCCGCTCGTAGGGCGGCATATCGGTGATGTCGACGCCATCGAGGAAGATCCGCCCTTCGCTAGGGCGCTCGAAGCCGGCCAGCATGCGCAGCAAGGTAGACTTGCCGGAACCGGAGCCACCCAGCAAGGCGAAGATCTCACCCTTGCGAATTTCCAGGGACACATCGTCCACGGCTACCGTTTCGTCGAACTTTTTCGTGACCCGGTCGATCTTGACCAGCACCTGCTTGGGTTGCTGGTCACCCTCGAGGGCTTTTTTATAGGCACCGGAGGCAACTGCCATGAGTGAAACTCCCAACAAGATTTTTGTGCCCGCGCGGCCAGACCTGCAAAGGCCGCCGCGGGTCTGGATTTTTTACTTGCCCGACTTGACCTTGGTCCAGCTACGGGTCATCAGCCGTTGCACCTTGGGTGGCAACTCTGAGTTCACGAACATCTTGTTCAGCACTTCCTGCGGTGGGTAAACCGCAGCGTCAGTCCTCACGGCCTGGTCCATCAGGTCGCCAGCCTTGGGGTTCGGGTTGGCGTAACCGACGTAATCACTGACCTGGGCGATAACCTCAGGTTTCAGCAAATAGTTGATGAAGGCATGCGCCTCTTTGACGTTCTTGGCGTCCTTGGGGATCGCCAGCACGTCGAACCAGAGGTTGCCGCCTTCCTTGGGAATGGCGTAGGCCAGGTTCACGCCCTTCTTCGCTTCTTCAGCGCGAGCCTTGGCCTGGAACACATCACCCGAGAAACCTGCCGCGACGCAGATATCGCCGTTGGCCAGGTCGCTGATGTACTTGGACGAGTGGAAGTAGGTCACGTACGGGCGCACCGCCAGCAGCTTCTGCTCGGCCTTGGCGTAATCCTTGGGGTCGGTGCTGTTCGGGTTGAGGCCCATGTAGTTGAGCACCGCTGGCAGCATTTCGTCCGCCGAGTCGAGGAAGGCCACACCGCACTTGGAGAGCTTCTTCATGTTTTCGGGCTCGAACAGCACGGCCCAGGAGTCGATGGTATCCACGCCCAGCGCAGCCTTGACCTTGTCGACGTTGTAACCGATGCCGTTGGTGCCCCACAGATAAGGCACCGCGTACTGGTTACCCGGGTCGTTCTTTTCCAGGCGCTTCATCAGCGCCGGGTCGAGGTTGGAATAATTGGGCAGCAGGTTCTTGTCGAGCTTCTGGAACGCGCCCGCCTTGATCTGCTTGCCGAGGAAATGGTTGGACGGCACCACCACGTCATAACCGGTGTTACCGGCCAGCAGCTTGCCTTCCAGGGTTTCATTGGAGTCGAACACGTCTTGCACAGGCTTGATGCCCGTGGCGCTCTCGAAGTCCGCGAGTGTGTTAGGGCCGATGTAGTCGGACCAGTTATAGAAGTGCACCGTCGGCGCCGCTTGGACGCTGCATGCCAGCGTCAGGCCCGCGCCAGCCATCAAGGCCTTGCGGAATACAGAAATAGACAAGTGGGGGTCCTCACAATCAGTGCCTGGGTAGCGACAATGCTGCCGCACACGCAAAACCGGCGCGCAACTTAACTTCGCAGCTTCGATGCCGCAATCATCAATTACCTTTCAATGGCTCTGGGCCAGGAAACCCGGCCCAGAGCTGTCGCATCAGGCTTACTTGCCCGACTTGATCTTCGTCCAGCTGCGGGTGATCACTCGCTGCACAGAAGCGTCAGGCGCAGCGATCGCGTACAGCTGCTTCTTCACTTCGGCAGGCGGGTAGATGCTCGGGTCGCTGGTGATGTCTTTGTCCACGAACTGGGTGGCAGCAGCGTTCCCGTTCGGGAAGCGCACGGCATTGGTGATTTCAGCCATGATTTCCGGCTGCATCAGGAAATTCATGAACTGGTAGGCAGCGTCTTTATGCTCGGCATCTTTCGGGATGGCGACCATGTCGTAGAAGGTACCGGCACCTTCCTTCGGAATGACGTAGTCCACTTTTACCTTGTCGCCCGCTTCATGGGCACGGGCCTTGGACTGCTCCAGGTCACCCGAGTAACCGACGGCTACACAGATGTTGCCGTTGGCCATGTCGCCAATGTACTTGGACGAGTGGAAGTAGGTGATCGAAGGACGGATCTTGAGGAACAGGTCTTCGGCGGCCTTCAGGTCTTCTTTCTTGGTGCTGTCGGTCGGCTTGCCGAGGTAGTGCAGCGCAGCCGGGAGCATTTCGGTCGGGGCGTCAAGGAAACTCACGCCGCAGCTCTTGAGCTTGGCGATGTTCTCAGGCTTGAACACCACGTCCCACGAATCGATCTTGTCCACGCCCAGCGCAGCCTTGACCTTCTCCGGGTTGTAGCCGATGCCGATCGAGCCCCACATATAAGGGAAGGCATGCTTGTTGCCCTTGTCGCTGGCATCGCCAACGGCCTTGAGCAGGTCGGGGTCGAGATTTTTCCAGTTCGGCAGTTTCGAACGGTCCAGTTCCTCGTACACACCCGCCTTGATCTGCTTGGCCAGGAAGTTGTTCGACGGCACGACGATGTCATAGCCCGACTTGCCTGCCAGCAGCTTGGCTTCCAGGGTTTCGTTGCTGTCGAAGACGTCGTACTTGACCTTGATACCCGTCTGCTTCTCGAACTTGGCGATGGTGTCCGGAGCGATGTAGTCCGACCAGTTATAGACGTTCAACACTTTGTCTTCAGCCTGAACAGCGGAGGCCATGGCGCCCATCAGGGCGGCGGCCAGCAACGTTTTGCCCATTTTATTCATGCGTAATGCTCCAGAATTTTTATTTAGCAACTGTCCAGCAGCCAGAACCCACGGTGCAGAGCGCGCGGCGACTGAAACAGCCGCTAGTCTGGCAAGTTACAAGGCCCTGTATCAAGGAAAGCAGGGCCATGTAACGGCTTAATGTCACAACGCTAGCCTAGCAAACGCTTATCGAATCGCCTCAAGGGTAAGATCCAGGCACTTGCGTGCCTTTTCCACCAGTTCGTCGATCTCCGCATGGCTGATTACCAGCGGCGGCGCGATGATCATGGTGTCACCCACCGCACGCATGATCAGGCCGTTCTCGAAGCAGAAGGTGCGACAGATCATGCCCACGCCTTTGCCTTCGTAACGGCTGCGGGTGGCCTTGTCCTTGACCAGCTCGATCGCACCCAGCATGCCCAGGCCGCGCACTTCACCCACCAGAGGATGGTCCTGCAGCTCGCGCAAACGCTTTTGCAAATACGGTGCCGTATCCGTGCGCGCCTTCTCGACAATTTTCTCGTCACGCAGGATGCGCAGGTTTTCCAGGCCCACCGCGGCCGCCACCGGGTGGCCGGAGTAGGTGAAACCGTGGTTGAAGTCGCCGCCTTCGCTGATCACCTTGGCCACGGTGTCACGCACGATCACACCGCCCATGGGGATGTAACCAGAGGTCAGGCCTTTCGCGATGGTCATCAGGTCGGGCTTGAGGTCGTAGTAGTCAGAGCCGAACCACTCGCCGGTACGGCCGAAGCCGCAGATCACCTCGTCGGCGACGAACAGGATGTCGTACTTGGCGAGGATCTCCTTCACCTTCGGCCAGTAGGTTTCCGGCGGGATGATCACGCCACCTGCGCCCTGGATCGGCTCGGCGATGAAGGCAGCGACGTTGTCTTCGCCGACTTCGAGGATCTTCTTCTCCAGCTGCTCGGCAGCCCAGACACCGAATTCGTCAGGGGTCATGTCGCCGCCCTCGCCGAACCAGTAAGGCTGAGGGATGTGTACGATGCCCGGGATCGGCAAGCCACCCTGCTCGTGCATGCCGCTCATGCCACCCAGGCAAGCACCGGCGAAGGTGGAGCCGTGGTAACCGTTGATACGGCCGATGATGGTCTGCTTGTGCGGTTTGCCCTTCAGCGCCCAGTAGTGACGCACCATGCGCAGCACAGTGTCGTTGCCTTCGGAGCCGGAGCCGGTGAAGAACACATGGGTCATACCTTTCGGCGCCACGTCGGTGATCGCTTTGGCCAGCTCGAGCGCCGGCGGGTGAGCGGTCTGGAAGAACAGGTTGTAGTACGGCAGCTCGCGCATCTGTTTTTCTGCCGCCTGCACCAGCTCTTCACGGCCGTAGCCGACCGCCACGCACCATAGACCGGCCATGCCGTCGAGGATCTTGTGCCCCTCGCTATCCCACAAATGCACACCCTGGGCCTTGGTGATGATGCGCGGCCCCTTCTCCTTCAGTTGCTTGTAGTCACTGAAGGGTGCGAGGTGATGCTCCCCGCTCAGGGTTTGCCATTCACGGGTTTGCGGGTTGTTGACGCTCATGTGCTTCTCCGTTATTGGACCGCCGCGCTCCTGCGGCACCAGGGTTGATCAGACAGCGAACAGCAGGAACTCACGCTCCCAGGAACTGATGACGCGCTTGAAGTTTTCGTGCTCGGCGCGCTTGGTGGCGACATATCCGGTAATGAATTTCTTGCCCAGGTACTGCACCAGCGCACGGCTGTTTTCCATACGTTCCAGGGCGTCTTCGATGGTCAGGGGCAGGCGCAGGTTGCGGCGTTCGTAACCACGGCCCTGCACTGGCGCGCTGGCCTCGATACCTTCGACCATGCCGATGTAGCCACACAGCAGGCTGGCGGCGATGGCCAGGTAAGGGTTGGCGTCGGCGCCCGGCAGGCGGTTTTCGACGCGCCGGCTTTGCGGGCCGGCATCCGGTACGCGCAGGCCGACGGTGCGGTTTTCTTCGCCCCACTCCACGTTCACCGGCGCCGAGGTGTCGGGCAGGAAGCGGCGGAACGAGTTGACGTTGGGCGCGAACAGCGGCAGCGCCTCGGGGATGAACTTCTGCAGGCCGCCGATGTGGTTGAGGAACAGCTCGCTCATGCTGCCGTCTTCATTGCTGAAGATGTTCTTGCCGGTCGCCACGTCGACCACGCTCTGGTGAAGATGCATGGCACTGCCCGGCTCGCCGGTCATCGGTTTGGCCATGAAGGTGGCGGCCACGTTGTGCTTGAGCGCCGCCTCGCGCATGGTGCGCTTGAACACCAGGATCTGGTCGGCCAGGTGCAGGGCGTCGCCGTGACGGAAGTTGATTTCCATCTGCGCCGTGCCGTCTTCGTGGATCAGCGTGTCGAGGTCCAGTTGCTGCAGCTCGCACCAGTCGTAGACATCTTCGAACAGCGGGTCGAATTCGTTGGCAGCTTCGATCGAGAACGACTGACGGCCGGTTTCCGGGCGGCCTGAACGGCCGACCGGGGGCTGCAACGGAAAGTCCGGGTCCTCGCTGCGCTTGGTCAGGTAGAACTCCATCTCGGGGGCGACGATCGGCTGCCAGCCCTTGTCGGCGTAGAGCTTGAGCACTTTTTTCAGCACGTTGCGCGGCGACAGTTCGACCGGGTTGCCCTTCTTGTCGTAGGTGTCGTGGATGACCTGTGCGGTCGGCTCGATAGCCCACGGCACGAGGAACACGGCGTTCTCGTCAGGACGGCAGATCATGTCGATGTCTGCCGGGTCAAGCAGTTCGTAATAGATGTCGTCGTCGACGTAGTCACCGGTCACGGTCTGCAGCAGCACGCTCTCGGGCAGCCGCATGCCTTTTTCGGCGATGAATTTGTTGGTTGGCGAAATCTTGCCGCGCGTGATGCCGGTCAGGTCGCTGATCATGCATTCGACTTCGGTAATCTTGTGCTCTTTCAACCAATCGGTGAGCTGGTCGAGGTTGTTACTCATAAATACCTCAGGAGGTAAGGTGGTCCACGACTTGATTCTGGATGGAGTAGATTGCTAAAGCAAAAACCCACGCGCAGAGCCACAGTGGATACACTGAAATCAGCTGTGTCCGTAATGAGTTCAAAAGGCAGGAAGACGAAGCGAAGGGCGGCAAGCCGCTGCGAGGACCGGTCCGGGAACGCGAAACGTCAATTATTGCGGCCAGGGCGACCACGCCATTGACGAAGCTTGCAAAAATGACGGAAGTGCCTGTTGGCACTGCGCAGGCAGTGCTTTCAGGTCGCGGCAAGCGGACCATGTGACCCTCGTATTATTGTGTTCTGGGTTGAGACCGAGCTTAGCCTTGTTCATTTTTTTACACAACACCTCCGTAAAAAATAAAACACGGCGCACCGGAGATAGCCCTTTACGCAGGAAATAGCGGATAATGGTTTGCCCCGATATGCAGCAAATCTGCCGTAGATGTGCCATTTCAGGGCATCATGGGGTTGGCTTGACATCAGTATGGCTTTTCGATTGACTGGTCTTGCAAGCCCCCCTTGATTGATATTTTTAACAACAAAGGTGTTGCATCATGTCGGTACCCCCGCGTGCCGTTCAGCTTAACGAAGCGAACGCGTTCCTTAAGGAACATCCTGAGGTTCTCTACGTTGACCTTCTGATTGCAGATATGAATGGTGTGGTGCGTGGCAAGCGCATTGAGCGCACCAGCCTCCACAAGGTTTACGAGAAAGGCATCAACCTGCCGGCCTCCCTCTTCGCCCTGGACATCAACGGCTCCACCGTCGAAAGCACCGGGCTGGGCCTGGACATCGGCGATGCTGACCGCATCTGCTATCCAATCCCCGACACGCTCTGTAACGAGCCGTGGCAAAAGCGCCCCACCGCCCAGCTGCTGATGACCATGCACGAACTGGAAGGCGAGCCGTTCTTCGCCGACCCGCGCGAAGTGCTGCGTCAGGTGGTGACCAAGTTCGACGAACTGGGCCTGACTATCTGCGCCGCATTCGAACTGGAGTTCTACCTGATCGACCAGGAGAACGTGAACGGCCGCCCGCAGCCACCACGCTCGCCAATTTCGGGCAAGCGCCCGCAGTCGACCCAGGTGTACCTGATCGACGACCTCGACGAATATGCCGACTGCCTGCAGGACATCCTTGAAGGCGCGAAAGAACAAGGCATCCCGGCCGATGCCATCGTCAAGGAAAGCGCCCCGGCGCAGTTCGAAGTCAACCTGCACCACGTGGCCGACCCGCTCAAGGCCTGCGACTACGCGGTACTGCTCAAGCGGTTGATCAAGAACATCGCCTACGACCATGAAATGGACACCACCTTCATGGCCAAGCCCTACCCGGGCCAGGCAGGCAACGGCCTGCACGTGCACATTTCCGTGCTGGACAAAGATGGCAACAACATCTTCACCAGCGAGGATCCCGAGCAGAACGCCGCGCTACGTCACGCTGTCGGCGGTGTGCTCGAGACCCTGCCCGCGTCCATGGCATTCCTTTGCCCGAACGTCAACTCGTACCGCCGCTTTGGCGCGCAGTTCTACGTGCCGAACGCGCCAAGCTGGGGCCTGGACAACCGCACCGTGGCGCTGCGCGTGCCAACGGGTTCTGCGGACGCCGTGCGCATCGAGCACCGCGTGGCCGGTGCCGACGCCAACCCGTACCTGATGATGGCTGCGGTGCTGGCGGGCGTTCACCATGGCCTGACCAACAAGGTCGAGCCGGGCGAGCCGATCGAAGGCAACTCGTACGAGCAGCTGGAGCAAAGCCTGCCGAACAACCTGCGCGATGCCCTGCGCGAGCTGGACGACAGCGAGATCCTGAACAAGTACATCGATCCGAAGTACATCGACATCTTTGTCGCGTGCAAGGAAAGCGAGCTGGAAGAGTTCGAGCACTCGATCTCCGACCTCGAGTACAACTGGTACCTGCATACCGTGTAAACAAAAACGCCGCCCCTCAAGGGCGGCGTTTTTTGTTTGAGACCGGTGTCGCCTGCTTCGCGGGCACGCCCGCTCCCACAGGTAAGCCACAGGCTTCAGCCCTCGAAATTACCCTGTGGGAGCGGGCGAGCCCAGGCTTACAGGGGCTTCTCGAAAATCTTCGAATTGCGCTGGTAGTTGTATAGCGAAGCCCGCGCCGCCGGCAGCCGCTCCACGCCACTCGGCGCAAAGCCGCGCTCGCGGAACCAGTGCGCCGTGCGTGTAGTCAGCACGAACAAAGTACTCAAGCCCATCTGCCGTGCCCGGCTCTCGATCCGTTCCAGCAGCTCGTCCCCACGCCCGCCATGGCGGTACTCCGGGTTCACCGCCAGGCAAGCCAGCTCGCCGGCCTCGGAATCGGCAATCGGGTACAGCGCCGCACAGGCGATGATCATGCCCTCGCGCTCGACCACGCTGAACTGCTCGATCTCTCGCTCCAGCACTTCGCGCGAACGGCGCACCAGGATGCCCTGCTCTTCCAGCGGGCTGATCAACTCCAGCAAGCCACCCACATCCTCGATAGTTGCCTCGCGCACCACTTCGAACTGTTCCTGCGACACCAGCGTACCGCCACCGCCACGGGTGAACAGCTCGGTGAGCAGCGCGCCGTCCTCGGCATAGCTGACGATATGGCTGCGCGCCACGCCGCCTTTGCAGGCCTCGGCCGCAGCATCCAGCAGTTCGCCCTGGTAGTCGCTGCCAAGACGCTGCAGATGCGGGGCAACCTGCTGCGGGCGCAGTTCGCGCACCAACCTACCGTCGGCGTCCAGCAGGCCCGGCTCGGCGCCGAACAGCAGCAGTTTGTCGGCGCCCAGTTCGATGGCCGCGCGGGTAGCCACGTCTTCGCAGGCCAGGTTGAAGATTTCCCCGGTAGGCGAGTAGCCCAAGGGCGACAACAGCACGATGGAGCGCTCGTCGAGCAGGCGGCTGATGCCCTTGCGGTCGACCCGGCGCACTTCGCCAGTGTGGTGGTAGTCTACGCCTTCGAGCACGCCGATCGGCCGCGCAGTGACCAGGTTGCCGGAGGCCACGCGCAGGCGCGAGCCCTGCATGGGCGAAGCGGCAATGTCCATCGACAGCCGCGCTTCAATGGCCAGGCGCAGGGCGCCGACGGCATCGATCACGCAGTCCAGGGTGGCCGCATCAGTAATACGCATGCCCCGGTGGTAGTGCGGGGTCAGCCCGCGATCAGCCAGCCGGCTTTCGATCTGCGGGCGCGAGCCATGCACCAGCACCAGGCGCACGCCCAGGCTGTGCAGCAGCACCAGGTCGTGGACGATGTTGCCGAAATTAGGGTGTTCCACCCCATCGCCAGGGAGCATGACCACGAAGGTGCAGTCGCGATGGGCATTGATATAGGGGGATGCATGACGCAGCCAGTTGACGTAATCGGGCATGACAGAGCCTGTGGATAAGTGGACGGAGAACGGCGATGCAGGGGGCGTTCAGGATCATCGTCGGAACAGGCTTGCGGTCACGCGCGGTCTCCTCTATGCAGGAACGAATCAGTTCGATTGACGTTTAGTGCAGGCAATAGTGCCGGATCAGGTCACGCAATAGACGCACGGTAGGCTCGATTCGTGACATTTCAAGGTATTCGCCGGGCTGGTGGGCACAGGCAATGTCGCCAGGGCCCAGCACGATGGTCTGGCAGCCCAGTTGCTGAAGATAAGGTGCTTCGGTGCCGAACGCCACCGCTTCAGCGCGATGGCCGGTCAGGCGCTCCGCGACCTGTACCAGTTCGACATCGGCAGCCTGCTCGAACGGCGGCACCTCCGGGAACAGCGGCGCATAGTCGATGCGCACCTCATGGCGCTCTGCAACCGGCAGCAATTTTTCGCGAATGGCCGCGCGCAGTTGCTCCACGTCCATGCCAGGCAGTGGCCGCAGGTCGAACTCCAGGGCGCATTGGCCGCAGATACGGTTGGGGTTGTCGCCGCCGTGGATGCAGCCGAAGTTCATGGTAGGGGTCGGCACGGTGAATTGCGGGTTGCTATAGGTTTGTTGCCACTGCTGGCGCAGGCCCATCAGCTCGCCCATGACCGCATGCATGGCCTCCATGGCGCTGCGCCCCAGGCTTGGGTCCGACGAATGGCCGCTGCGACCGAGGATGTCGATGCGGTCCATGAGGATGCCCTTGTGCATGCGGATCGGCCGCAGCCCGGTAGGCTCACCGATGATCGCTGCACGGCCCAGAGGCTGGCCGGCCTCGGCCAGGGCACGGGCGCCGGACATGGAGCTTTCTTCGTCGCAGGTGGCAAGGATCAGCAGCGGCTCCTTGAAGTCGTGCTCCAGCAGCGGGATGACCGCTTCGATGACCAGGGCGAAGAAGCCCTTCATGTCGCAGCTGCCCAGGCCGACCCAGCGGCCATCGGTCTCGGTAAGCTTCAACGGGTCGCTGGCCCACAGCTGTTCGTCATAGGGCACGGTATCGCTGTGCCCGGCCAGCACCAGCCCTCCCGGGCCGGTGCCACGGCTGGCCAGCAGGTTGAACTTGCCGGGGCTGACCTGCTGGATATCGCACTTGAAACCCAGGTCGCCGAGCCAACCGGCCAGCAGGTCGATAACCTGGCGGTTGGACTGGTCCAGCGCAGGTTGGGTACAGCTGACCGAAGGCGCGGCGATCAAGGCGGCAAACTGGTCTTTCAGCGTCGGCAACGGCATGCGCGTACTCCTCGGAAACGTTACCCATCATAGGACTATCCGCTGTCTGGAATAAACCGTTGATGGCTGACTGCTGTAGACTCTCCGCCAACCACGCCCCCTCTTTCGAGTCTGTGATGCACAAAGAAACCGAACTGAAGCTCCGCGCCAGCCGCGAGACCCTTGCCGCCCTGCGCGAGCACCCTCTGCTGAAAAAGCGCAACAAGTCCGGCTGGCAGACCCGTGAACTGCTTAACCAGTACTTCGACACCCCCGAGCGTGAACTGTCCGCCGCCCGTGTCGCCCTGCGCCTGCGCCGCGATGGCGACGCGATCATTCAAACCCTCAAGTGCCGCGGCCAGAGCGTGGCCGGCCTGTCCGAGCGCAACGAGTACGAATGGAACCTGGACAAGGTCAAGCTCGACCTGAAGAAGCTGGACGCCACCTGCTGGCCCGAGCAACTGGCCAACCTGGACAAGAAAACCATCAAGCCACTGTTCACCACCGATTTCAGCCGTGAATACGCTGAAATCGCCTGGGGCCGTGGCAAGAGCAAGGTGGTGATCGAGGCCGCGCTGGACCAAGGCTTCGTGATCGCCGGCAAGCGCAAGGAAGAGATCTGCGAGCTGGAGCTGGAACTGCGCGAAGGTGAGCCGCAAGCCCTGCTGGAACTGGCCGCAGAACTGGCCGCCAGCCTGCCACTGATGCCGTGCGACATCAGCAAGGCTGAGCGCGGTTACCGCCTGCTGGAACCGGACAGCTACGAGCTGGACCTGCCGCACACCGCGTTGGAAGCCGAAATGGCCTTGGACGACGCCTATGCCGCCCTCGCCTGGCAGCTGCTGGCCAGCAGCCAGCGCCTGGCCGAGCAGTACCGCCACAACGGCCACTGGCGCCTGTTGCAGGACTGGGTCGAGTGCCTGAGCGAGCTGCGCGCACTCACTGCCAGCCTGGGCCAGGCAGCACCGCGCGCTACCACCCGCGACCTGCGCACCAGCCTTGATGCCTTGCTTGAAGACTGGCGCCCGCTGGTGCAGGCCGGCAACGATGACGAAGACATCCGTCGCGCCGCACCCGAGCAGTTTGCCGAAGAACTGCAAGACGTACGCTGGGGCCAGTTCTCGCTGGAAACCTCACGCTGGCTGACGGCCCGTACCTGGACCGCAGAGCGCAAGGGCCGCGGCGAACGCCAGGGCAAAGCGCAACTGGCCAGCTGGCTGGGGCATCTGCTGGGCGAGGAAGGCCGCGCGTTGAAGCTGCCGCTGTACACCCAGCGCCCGGAAGACCTGGCCGAGCAGTTGCCACGTATCGAGCAGCTTCTAGCCTGGCTGCACCACGCCCGCCAGGTGCTGGAAGCGCCGCAGATGGACCGCTTGTACGGCGACCTGAAAAAGCTGCACGAGCTGGCCGAGCAGCCTATCAGCGATGAAGTACTGGAAGCGCGTATCGAACAGGCTCGGGCGGTGGACCAGAGCCGCGGCTGGAAGCACCTGCTCAAGGCGTGATACCGCGCCGCCTGCTTCGCGGGTAAACCCGCTCCTACATACGATCCGCGCCAGGCGTGGGGCCAGTGTAGGAGCGGGTTTACCCGCGAATGGCCTCAACGCGATAGTGGCAGGCTAGTGGTGGACTTGATCTCGGAAAGCGCCACAATCGAATTCACTTCCTGAATCCCCGGCACGTTCGACAGTTTTTCGAAGAAGAACCGCTCGTAGGCCTCGATGTCCGACGTGACGATTCGCAGCAGAAAGTCCACAGCCCCCATCAGCACATAACACTCCAGCACCTCAGGGAACCCGCGGATCGCCTCGGTGAACTCGGTGAAGTTGGAGCGCCCGTGGGCGTTCAGTTTCACTTCGGCGAAAATCTGCGTGTTCAGGCCGACCTTCTTGCGGTCCAGCAAGGTCACCTGCCCACGAATCACCCCCTCTTCCTTCAAGCGCTGAATGCGCCGCCAGCACGGCGATTGCGACAGCCCGACGCGCTCGGCGATCTGTGCACTGGACAGCGAAGCATCCTCCTGCAGCATTTCGAGGATGCGACGGTCGTAGGCGTCCAGCTCGCTGTGCATTGTTTATTCTCCACATTAGATTTTTTTGAATAAAAGAATTCACTAATAAGGTGAAATAACCCAATCATAGCGAAAAAATACCGCCACCAACGTGCAAGAATTTCTCCCTCATTTGCGGAGACCAGCATGAACGCACAGCCCCGTACCGACGCCTGGGCCGCTACTAACGCCCACAGCACCGTGCACTATCGCCTGCAGGCCGAGGCCGAGCCCGATAGCCTGTGCCGGGTGCTCAACCTGTTTGCCTTGCAGTTCCTGACCCCGCATAGCGTGCAGGTCAGCCAGCTGGATGACTGGCTGGATATCGAAATCGGCATTGGCGGGTTGAGCTGGCACCGGGCCGAGGTCATTGCACAGAAGCTGCGTAACCTGGTGTGTGTGGGTGAGGTGAGCCTGACCAACTTGCAGCGAGTGGCGTTGGCAGTGGTCTGAACCACCCTCTCTACCGGGCCTTTACCGCATAGCACTAAAGGCCCGTGCGATCCCTTTAGGAACGGGTCCACCCGCGAAGCGTCCGATACAGGCGCAGCAAAATCCCGAAACCTTTCACCTCCAATAGTCTCCCGCCGCCGGGCTAGCCTTGATCAGCACTACCCGATCAGGCACGGACGCCAACCATGCACACCCCCGACAACCCGGCACTCGACCTCAAGCGCGTGCTTCAGGCCCTGCTCGCTGACCAGCACCTGCACGCCAGCGATACCCTGCAAGTACTCGAACACGCCGCCACCCACCCCGCTAGCCACCCGCTGGAACACATCGCCGCCTGCAGCCTGGAAAGCCGCCAGCGCCCCGGCCAGCCCCTGGACCTGGAGCACCTTTGCCAGTGGCTGGCCGACAAGGTCGGACAACCCTACCTGCGCATCGACCCCATGCAACTCGACCTGCCCCAGGTCACCGGCCTGATCTCCCCTGCCTTCGCCCAGCGCCACGGCATCCTCATCGTCGCGGCCGATGCCTCCAGCGTCACCGTCGCCAGCGCCCAGCCTTTCCAGGATGACTGGCAAGCCGACCTGGCCCGCAGCCTCGGCCGGTCGATCCGTCGCGTACTGGCCAGCCCGCAGCAGATCCGTCAGTCGGCGCAGTCGTTCCACCGCCTGGCCCAGTCGGTAAAAGGCGCGCAATACCAGCAGTCGGCCAGCCTGGGGGAACTTGAGCAATTGCTGGAGCTGGGCAAACGCCAGGCCGAGGCCAGCGCAGACGACGCACATATCGTGCATATCGTCGACTGGCTGTTGCAGTACGCCATTGAGCAACGCGCCAGCGATATCCACCTGGAGCCACGCCGCGAACAGGGCCAATTGCGCTACCGCATCGACGGCCTGCTGCACACCGTCTATGCCTTCCCCGCCGGGGTCACCCTGGCCCTCGTCAGCCGCCTTAAACACCTGGGCCGCATGGACGTTGCAGAGAAGCGCCGGCCGCAGGACGGCCGGCTGCAAAGCCGCCTGCCCGGTGGTGGCGAGGTGGAGCTGCGGCTTTCGACCCTGCCCACCCCGTTTGGCGAGAAACTGGTGCTGCGCCTGTTCGACCCGCAACAATTGCAAGAAGGCTTCGAACGCCTTGGCTTGCACGGCCAGCAGCTGGCCCAATGGCAGAGCCTGCTACGTCAACGCCAAGGCATCATCCTGGTCACCGGCCCCACCGGCTCCGGCAAGACCAGCACGCTGTACACCAGCCTCAAACTGCTGGCCACACCACAGGTCAACCTGTGCACCATCGAAGACCCGATCGAGCGCCTGGAGCCAGCCTTCAACCAGTTGCAGGTGCAGCCCGCGCTGGACCTGGGGTTTGCCAACGCGGTCAGGGCCATGCTGCGCCAAGACCCCGACATCATCATGATCGGCGAAATCCGCGACCGCGAAACCGCCCTGGTAGCGGTGCAGGCAGCGCTGACCGGGCACCTGGTGCTGTCGACCCTGCATACCAACGATGCCTGCGCAGCCATCACCCGCTTGCAAGAGCTGGGTGTGGCCGACTACCTGATCAAGGCGACGCTTATCGGGGTGATGGCCCAGCGCCTTGTGCGAACCGTCTGCACCGACTGCCAGGCAGGTTCATCACCCGCCTGCCGAGCTTGCCGCGGTACTGGCTTTCAGGGGCGCACGGGATTATTCGAACTGCTCGAGCCCAGCGACGCCTTGCGCGCATTGATCGGCCCGCATGCCGACCTGACCCGTTTGCGGCGCCAGGCGCTGGCCGATGGCCTGGTTGACCTGCGCCGTTGCGGCGAGGCCAAAGTGGCCGCTGGGCAGACCCGTGCCGAGGAAGTGCTGCGCGTCTGCAACTGACGAAAAGTCCTTTGTATTCAAGGAACTTGCCTTGCCCGAAAAGATCCAAGCGCGCATCTTCAATCATCACCCTTCGAGGTGTTTCAACATGCGTCTCAAAACCGCCATTGCCGCGGCTACCTTGCTTTCGCTGCCTCTTGGCTCGGCCATGGCCGATACCTTCTGGCGCAACGTGATGACGTCCGGTGCTACCACGGCGTCGAGCTACCTGACCTCGCGGGATCACAAGCTGGTAGTGGCCGCGCAGGATGACGCCAGCAGCTTCGTCGCCAGCGAAGGCGCGATCCGCGGGCCGTTCCTGGAAGCGGCCATGCGCGAGGCACGGGCAGAGAACCCAGGGATGCAGGCTTCCGACATGGAACTGGCCAATGCCATCCTGGCCAAGAATGCGGTAGCCGAGTAACCGCGTCGCCTGCTTCGCGGGTAAACCCGCGAAGCATCCAACACCAACCTCAGCGATAAGCCTCCACCGGCACACACGCACAGAACAGGTTCCTGTCTCCATACACGTTGTCTACCCGGTTCACCGCCGGCCAGTACTTGTGCTGGCGCACGTGAGCACTGGGGGCCACCGCCTGCTCCAGGCTATACGGCCTGTCCCATACCCCCAGCACATCAGCCAAGGTATGCGGTGCATGCTTCAGCGGGTTGTTCTCCGCTGGCCAGTTGCCCTGCTGTACTTCGTCAATTTCCGCGCGAATCGCCAGCATCGCTTCGACAAACCGGTCCAGCTCGGCCTTCGATTCACTCTCGGTCGGCTCCACCATCAGCGTGCCCGGCACCGGGAAGGACATGGTCGGTGCGTGGAAGCCATAGTCCATCAGGCGCTTGGCCACGTCCTCTTCGCTGATGCCTGTCAGTGCCTTCAACGGCCGTAGGTCGAGGATGCACTCATGCGCCACACGCTGGTTGCGTCCGCGGTAGAGCACCGGGAACGCCGCGCCCAACTGGCTGGCGAGATAGTTGGCCGAGAGGATAGCCACCTCGCTGGCATCGGCCAGCTGCGGGCCCATCATGGCGATGTACATCCAGCTTATCGGCAAGATGCTTGCACTGCCCCAAGGGGCGGCGCTGACCGCGCTATTGTTCGGGTCCAACCCAGGCACCGGCACTACCGGGTGGCTGGCGACGAACGGCTTGAGGTGCGCGCGGATACCGATCGGCCCCATGCCTGGACCGCCGCCACCGTGGGGAATGCAGAACGTCTTGTGCAGGTTCATGTGTGAAACATCGGCCCCAATGTCTGCGGGGCGCGCCAGGCCCACCTGGGCATTGAGGTTGGCACCGTCCATGTAAACCTGGCCGCCGTGATGGTGCACCACCTCGCAGATTTCGCGTATCCCCTCTTCGTACACACCGTGGGTCGAGGGGTAGGTGATCATCAGGCACGACAGACGCTCACCGGCCGCGTGTGCCTTGGCCTTGAGGTCAGCCAGGTCGACGTTGCCATCGTTGTCGCAATCGACGATCACCACTTCCATGCCGGCCATCTGTGCCGACGCCGGGTTGGTGCCGTGGGCCGACGACGGGATCAGGCACAACGTGCGCATCGGCTGATGGCGGCTGCGGTGATAGCGCGTGATGGCCATCAGGCCGGCGTATTCACCCTGAGCACCGGAGTTAGGCTGCATGCAGATCGCATCGAAGCCGGTGATCGCGCACAGCCAGCTTTCCAGTTCGTCGATCATCGCCTTGTAGCCTGCTGCCTGGGCCGCCGGGGCGAACGGGTGCAGCTGGGCAAAACCGGGCCAGGTGATGGGGATCATCTCACTGGTGGCGTTGAGTTTCATGGTGCACGAGCCCAACGGGATCATCGACTGGTTAAGCGCCAGGTCCTTGTTCTCTAGCTGCTTGAGATAGCGCAGCATCTCTGTTTCGCTGTGATGCAGGTTGAACACGGGGTGGGCGAGGAATGGCGTGCGTCGCACCAGGCTGGCAGGGATACCTTCAGGCAGGGCCAGCTGGTCGAGGGCGGTGATTTCCAGGCCATGATCCACCCCCAGGAAGATGTCGAGCAGGCGCAGCACCGTCTGTTCGTTGCAGGTTTCATCCAGGCTCACCCCCAGGTGCCCGCGACCGAGAATACGCAAATTGATGTGCGCGGCCTCGGCGCTTTCAATGATGGCCGCCTGGGCACCGCCAACATCCAGGGTAAGGGTGTCGAAGAAGTGTTGATTGAGGCGTTTGATGCCTTTGGCCTCGAGGCCGGCAGCCAGGATGAAGGTCAGCCGGTGCACACGCTGAGCGATACGCTGCAGGCCTTCCGGGCCATGGTAAACCGCGTAGAAGCCAGCAATGTTGGCCAGCAGCACCTGGGCCGTGCAGATGTTGGAGTTGGCCTTTTCGCGGCGAATATGCTGCTCGCGGGTCTGCAGGGCCATACGTAGTGCGGTGTTGCCACGGGCATCGCGTGACACGCCGATGATGCGTCCCGGCATAGCCCGCTTGTAGTCATCGCGACAGGCGAAGTAGGCCGCGTGAGGCCCGCCGTAACCCATCGGCACACCAAAGCGCTGGGTCGAGCCCAGCACTACATCGGCGCCCAGTTCTCCGGGCGGCGCCAACACTACCAGGCTGAGCAAGTCCGCGGCCACGCAGGCCAAGGCCTGCTGGCTGTGCACCTGGTCGATCAGCGGGCGCAAGTCGCGCACTTCACCGTGGGTGTCGGGGTACTGCAGCAAAGCACCGAACACCGAGTGTTTGGCAAGGTTATCCACAGAGTCGACGATCAGCTCGAAGCCGAAACCCTCGGCGCGGGTCTTGAGTACCGAAAGGGTCTGCGGATGGCAGTGCTCGTCGGCGAAGAAGGCGTTGCTCTTGTTGCGTGCCACCCGCTTGGCCAGGGCCATGGCTTCGGCGGCAGCGGTGGCTTCATCGAGCAGCGAGGCATTGGCCAGAGCCAGGCCAGTGAGGTCGATGACCATTTGCTGGAAGTTCAGCAGCGCCTCCAGCCGGCCTTGGGCAATTTCGGGTTGGTAGGGCGTGTAGGCGGTGTACCAGCCAGGGTTCTCCAGCACGTTGCGCAGGATGACTGTGGGGGTGATGGTGCCGTGGTAGCCCATGCCGATGAGGCTGGTCCAGACCTGATTCTGTTCGGCGTAGCCGGCGAGCTTGGCCAGGGCGGCTTGCTCGTCCAGCGCCGCAGGCAGGTCGAGGGGGCGATTGAGGCGGATGTCTGGCGGAACGGTTTGCTCGATCAGTTCGTTGCGGCTGTTGATACCCAGCGCGTTGAGCATGGCCTGCTGCTCTGTGGCATCGGGGCCCAGGTGGCGGCGCAAAAATGGGTTGAGCTCTTGCAGTTGATGCAGGGATGGCGACTGGGACATGACGACGCTCTCTTCCTAGACCAGGCCTCATGGAGACTTACAAGTCTAGGAAGGGATTGCCGATTGTGCGGGGAAACTTGTTTGCAGGCCCGGCCTCTTCGCGGCTAAAGCCGCTCCCACAGGGGCTGTACCCGTCTCGAATGCAGCGCTGTACCTGTGTAGGAGCGGCTTTAGCCGCGAAGCAAGCGACGCGGTCTTACTCGCCAATCAGCGCCTGGTAGCCAGCCGCATCCAGCAACTTGTCCAGGTCGGCCGGGTTGCTTGGCTTCAATTTGAAGATCCACGAACCGTAAGGCTCTTCGTTGAGCAGTTCCGGGCTATCGGCCAGCTCTTCGTTGACCGCAATCACTTCGCCACCGACCGGGGCGTAGATGTCCGAAGCGGCCTTGACCGACTCCACCACACCCGCAGCGTCGCCAGCACCAAACACTTTGCCGACTTCAGCCAGCTCGACGAACACCACATCACCCAAGGCTTGCTGGGCGTGATCGCTGATACCCACGGTCACGCTACCGTCGGCTTCCAGGCGAGCCCATTCATGGCTTTCGGCAAAACGCAGGTCGGCGGGGATATTGCTCATGTCTTGAATTCCTCGATTGGCTCAGCGGTAGGCCCGCCGGTTATAAATTGTTCAGATCAGGATCTTGCCGTGGCGCACGAAGGTCGGTTTGACCACCCGCACCGGGTACCACTTGCCGCGAATTTCCACCTCGGCCCGATCACCGGTAGCCATTGGCACGCGCGCCAACGCAATGGACTTGCTCAGCGTAGGCGAGAAACTACCACTGGTGATCTCCCCTTCGCCAATACCGGCTACACGTACTACCTGATGGGCGCGCAGTACACCGCGCTCTTCCAGCACCAGACCCACCAGTTTTTCTTGCACGCCGTGCTCGATTTCCGCAAGCAGGCCGGCACGGCCGATGAAGTCGCGCTCGGCCGGTTCCCAGGCGATACTCCAGCCCAGGTTGGAGGTGAGCGGGGTGTGGTTTTCGTCGATGTCCTGGCCGTACAGGTTCATGCCAGCTTCCAGGCGCAGGGTATCGCGGGCGCCCAGGCCGCTTGGGGCGATACCGGCGCCGACCAGGTCGTTGAAGAAGGCCACCGCCTGCTCGCCCGGGAAGATGATCTCCAGGCCGTCCTCACCGGTATAGCCGGTGCGGGCAATGAACCAGTCGCCGTCGGCAACGCCTTCAAACGGGCGCAGTTCGCGAATGAGAGCTGCGCGCCCGGCGCTGAGCAGGGCCGCGACCTTTTCGCGGGCATGCGGCCCCTGGATGGCAAGGATGGCCAGATCAGGCCGGACCTGGAAGCCCACGGAAAAACCGGCACGCTGCAATTGCAGCCAATCGAGCACCTTGGCACGGGTGGCGGCATTGGTGACCAGGCGATAGCCAGTTTCCGTGCGGTAGACGATCAGATCATCGATCACCCCGCCCTGTTCGTGCAGCAGTGGGCTATACAACGCCTTGCCGGTATCGTCGAGGCGGGCCACATCGTTGGCCAGCAAGCGCTGCAGCCAAACGGTGGCATCAGTGCCGTCGACATCGATCACGGTCATATGGGAGACATCAAAGACGCCGCAATCGCTGCGCACCTGGTGGTGCTCCTCGACCTGCGAGCCATAGTGCAGGGGCATGTCCCAGCCACCGAAATCGACCGTCTTGGCGCCTAGCGCCAGGTGCAGGTCATACAAAAGCGTGCGCTGTCCCATGGGTTTCTCCTTCCGGGCGTGGCGAAGCGGCGGCGGTCGATGACGTTGGGTCGTCAGCTTTTCTTGTTACTCACACCCGCCGCGCGAATGCCGCGCATTGTAGCCGCAAGGTCGCAAGCTGACATCCTCAGTGACTGTGACCGGGTCGACGTGCCGAACGGCGAATCAGGCCGATGACCGGCAGCAGCCCCACCAATACCAAGGTCAGTGCCGGCAGCGAGGCTCGGGCCCACTCGCCCTCGCTGGTCATCTCGAACACCCGCACGGCGAGGGTGTCCCAGCCGAACGGCCGCATCAGCAAGGTGGCGGGCATTTCCTTGAGCACATCGACGAACACCAGCAGCGCGGCACTAAGGGCACCGGGTACCAGCAGCGGCAGATACACCTTGAAAAACAATCTAGCGCCGCCTACACCCAGGCTGCGCGAGGCTTCGGGGAGTGACGGGCGGATACGCTCCAGGCTGCTCTCCAGCGGCCCGTAGGCCACCGCGATGAAGCGCACCAGGTAGGCCAGCAGCAACGCCGAGAGGCTGCCTAGCAGCAGCGGCTTGCCGGCGCCGCCCAGCCAGCTGGACAGCGGAATGACCAAGTGGTTGTCGAGGTAACTAAAAGCCAGCATGATCGACACCGCCAACACCGAACCGGGCAGGGCATACCCCAGATTGGCCAGGCCAACCCCGGCGCGGATACCGCCCGTCGGTGCCTGGCGCCGGGCAAAGGCCAGCAGCAACGCCACGCATACCGTGACCAGCGCCGCCATGCTGCCCAGGTACAGGGTGTGCAGCACCAGGCCGACATAACGCTCATCCAGGTCATGCCGGCCGCGTTGCCAGAACCACGCCAGCAACTGCAGCAGCGGGATGACGAAAGCGCAGGCGAACACCAGCAGGCACCAGCCACTGGCCAGCAGCGCCTTGAGACCACGCAGTTGATAAAGCGCCTGCACGCGTGGTCGCTCGTTGCCGCTGCGGCTGGCACCCCGGGCGCGGCGCTCGCCGTACAGCACCAGCATCACCGCCAGCAACAGCAAGCTGGCCAACTGGGCCGCACTGGACAAGCTGAAGAAGCCGTACCAGGTCTTGTAGATGGCCGTGGTGAAGGTGTCAAAGTTGAATACGGCCACTGCACCGAAGTCGGCCAGGGTTTCCATCAGCGCCAGGGCGATACCGGCACCGATCGCCGGCCGCGCCATGGGCAGGGCCACCCGCCAGAACGCCTGCAGGGGTGACAACCCAAGTACCCGAGCCGCCTCCATCAGCCCCTTGCCCTGAGCCAGGAAGGCCGTGCGAGCCAACAAGTAGACATAGGGATAGAACACCAGTACCAGAACAGTGATTACCCCTCCGGTGGAACGCACCCGGGGCAGGCGCATTGGCCCGAACACCTCGCGCAGGGCGCTTTGCACCGGGCCGGCAAAGTCCAGCAGGCCGACGAAGACAAACGCCAGCACGTAGGCCGGGATGGCGAACGGTAACATCAGCGCCCAGTCCAGCCAGCGTCGACCAGGGAAGTCGCAGAGGCTGGTGAGCCAGGCCAGGCTGACGCCCAGTACGGTGACACCAATGCCCACACCCACCACCAGGGTCAGGGTATTGCCGAGCAGGCGACCCATCTGGGTGTCGAGCAGGTGGGACCAGATCTGCAGGTCGATGGATTGCCAGGACAGCAGCAGCACGCTCAGGGGCAGCAGCACCAAGGCGGCAATCAGGGAGACCGGGAGGTACCAGCGGCGTTGAGGGGTGTGGGGCAAGGCTGAAATCTCGAGTGCGATTGCGACCGCTGCGCGGTCGTTCGCGGGTAAACCCGCTCCTACAGGGACTGCGCAAGGCAGTGCAGATCCTGTAGGAGCGGGTTTACCCGCGAAAGGGCCCTAAGGGGCCCAAAGAGGATAAAGCCTGGCGCTTAGTTGTAGCCAGCCCGATCCATCAGGCGAATGGCTTCAGCCTGGCGCTTGCCGGCAATTTCCACCGGAATGCTGTCGGCCTTGAAGCTGCCCCACGCCGCCACTTCCTCCGATGGTTTCACCTTCGGGTTGGCCGGGAATTCCTGGTTGATGTCGGCAAACAGCTTCTGCGCTTCTTCGCCGGTCATCCATTCAACCAGTTTCTTCGCGGCTTCCGGGTGTGGCGCGTGCTTGGTCAGGCCGATACCCGAGAGGTTCACGTGAACGCCACGGTCACCCTGGTTGGGCCAGAAGATCTTCACCGGCAGGTTCGGGTTCTGCTTGTACAGACGGCCGTAGTAGTAGGTGTTGACCACGCCCACATCACACTGCCCGGCCTCGATGGCCTGGATCACCGCATTGTCGTCGGAGAACACATCGGTGGACAGGTTGTTGACCCAACCTTTGACGATTTGCTCGGTCTTGGCCTCACCGTGGGTTTCAATCAGGGTGGCGGTCAGCGACTGGTTGTACACCTTCTTTGCCGTGCGCAGGCACAGACGGCCTTCCCACTGTTTGTCAGCCAGGGCTTCGTAGGTGCTCAATTCTTCGGGTTTGACCCGCTCTGTGGAGTAGATGATGGTGCGGGCGCGCAGGCTCAGGCCGGTCCAGTCGTGCGACGAGGCGCGGTACTGCGACGGGATGTTCTGGTCGATGACGTCGGACTCGATCGGCTGCAGGATGCCCATCTGCTCGGCCTGCCACAGGTTGCCTGCATCGACGGTCAGCAGCAGGTCGGCCACGCCGTTGTCGCCCTCGGCCTTGATGCGCTGCATCAGCGGGGCTTCCTTGTCGGTAATGAACTTGATCTTGACGCCGGTCTTGGCGGTATAGGCATCGAACACCGGCTTGATCAGCTCGTCGATGCGCGAGGAGTACACCACAACTTCGTCCGCTGCCTGGGCAGTGCCGCCGAACAGGGTCAGGGCCAAGGCGGCCAGTAGGGGCTTGCGTGGCAACATGAAAAGCACTCCTCGGATCGTATGAGAGGTGCGAATGGTAGTGAATCCCATTTTCCGGCTCATCTACCTATCCGTTACCGGATGTTGCAAAAGGCTGCTACGCAACCCCGGCACTCTCAAGCCTTGGCCAGATCCGGCAGGTCACCACTCAAACCCAACGCCTGGCGCACAAACAGCGCCTTGGCCTCCGGCATCTGCTCCACCAGCTTCAACCCGCTGTTGCGCAACCAGCGCAACGGCAGCGGATCGGCCTGGAACAACCTCTCGAAGCCCTCCATCGCCGCCATCAACGCCAGGTTGTGCGGCATACGCCGCCGCTCGTAACGGCTCAGCACCTTCACATCCGCCAACCGCTCGCCACGCTCGCAAGCATTGACCAGTACCTCGGCCAGCACCGCAGCGTCGAGGAAGCCGAGGTTCACACCCTGCCCGGCCAGCGGGTGGATGGTGTGCGCGGCATCGCCGATCAACGCCAGGCCTTCACCCACATAGCGCTTGGCGTGGCGTTGGCGCAGCGGCACGCATACCCTTGGGTCGGCCTGCAACACTTGGCCCAGACGGCCCTCGAAGGCACGTTCCAGAGCCTGCCGGAAGGCTGCTTCATCCAGCGCCATCAGTTGCTCGGCATGCTCCGGGGTGGTCGACCAGACGATCGAGCACCAGTCCTGCTGGCCATCGCGGGTCAATGGCAGGAAAGCCAGCGGACCTTCGTCAGTGAAGCGCTGCCAGGCCGTGGCCTGGTGCCCGGCGCTGCAACGCACGCTGGTGACAATGGCATGGTGCAGGTAGTCCCATTCGCGGGTTTCGCAGCCGGCCAGACGCCGCACCGCCGAATTGGCACCGTCGGCAGCGATCACCAATGGCGCACGCAGTTGCCGGCCATCCGCCAGGGTCAGTAGCCACTCATCGCCAGAGCGGCGTAACTGCTCCAGCCGCGCATTGGCCAGCAGGCCGATGTCGCTGTCATGCAGGCGCTCCAGCAGGCCGTCCTGCACCACGCGGTTCTCGACGATATGGCCGAGCACCTGGGCATGCACACTGGCCGCCGAGAAGTGAATCTGCCCGGTGCCGCTGCCATCCCACACATGCATGTCGGAGTACGGCGTGGCGCGCCGCTGGGCAATGCCGTCCCAAGCGCCAAGGCGCTCGAGGATGCGCTGGCTGGCCGCCGACAGCGCGCTGACACGCGGCTCGAACGGGGCCTGGGCATCGAAGGGTACGACCGTCAGCGGGCCACCATCGAGCAACAGGATTTGCAGGCCACTGTGGCGCAACGCCAGGGCCAGGGCGCTGCCGACCATACCGGCACCGACAATCAACAGATCTGCGCGCATTTCCATGCCTTACGCCAGCCTCGCTTGCGGCTTGAGCCGCACATATAGGGTTTTATCGACCCGCGCCACCAACTCGCCGGCGCCATCGCGGATATCGACCTGCAAACGCGGCAGGCATTTCTTGCCGGTGGCTGCCTGCTGGCGGATTTCGTCCAGCAGTGCGTCACCGACGTGAAGCTCGGCATAGACCGGGCCTTTGCCCGGCGAGATGAAGTCGATGCTGGCGGCCTTGTCCCAGACGATGTAGTCACGCCCCAACTGCTCGATCAGCAGCAGCATGTAGAACGGGTCGACCATGGCATACAGGCTGCCACCGAACTGGGTGCCGACGTAATTGCGGTTCCAGCGGGTCAGCTTCATCGCCACCTTGACGCTACGCAGGTCCGGGCTGATGTGCTGCACACGGATACCGGCACCCAGGTACGGTGGGTAGAGGTTCAGCAGCCAGCGCAGCATGCGCGCCCGGCGCGCCAGTTTACGCGGGTTGCTCATGCCTGGCCCCGCGGATCAGGACGGGTGCCCAGGCCCATGGCCTGGCGGGCGAACCAGCTTTTTGCCGGTGGCAACAGGTCGAGCCCGAGCAGGCCCAGGTTGCGCCCGGCAGTCAGCAACGGCTGATTGCTGCCGAACAGGCGGGTGACCTGGTCGGAGAAGCCGATGGTCATCGCCTGGTCCAGGCGCTGGCGCTGGTGATAGGCCTGCAGCGTGGTCAGGTCGCCAGGCTGCTGTGGACCTGCCAGCAGCGCTTCGGCCAGGGATTGCACGTCACGCAGCGACAGATTGAAACCCTGACCCGCGATGGGGTGCAGGCTGTGTGCTGCGTTGCCCAGCACCACCAGGTGCGGCCGCACCTGCTCCTGGGCCTCGATCAAGGACAGCGGGTAGAGGTGCCGTGCGCCCACCTGGCGCAGCGCGCCCAGGCGGTAGCCGAACACGCCCTGCAGTTCGCGCAGGAAGCTGCGCTCGTCGATGTCGGCCAGGCGCCGCGCATCCATGCCCTGACGGGTCCATACCAGTGCGCAGCGGTTTTCCGGCAACGGCAGCAAGGCCATGGGGCCCTCTTCGGTGAAGCGCTCGAAAGCCTGGCCGCCATGGGCCTCACCCGGGGTAATGTTGGCGATCAACGCGCTCTGCTGGTACGGCGTGTGGCGCACATGGATACCCAACTGCTCGCGCAAGCCGGAGCGGCCTCCATCGGCCAGTACCGCCAGGTCACATTCCAGTTGGGTATCGTCGTTCAGCCGCAGGCGGTAACCGCGTTCGGTGGCCTGCATCGAGGTGACTTCCGCCGGGCAGCGCCAGCTGACCACCTCGCTGTCCAGCCCTTGCCACAGGCACTGCCCGAGCCAGGCGTTTTCCACCACGTAACCCAGCGCCGGTACGCCCTCTTCCATGGCATCCAGGCGGGTGGCGCCAAAGCGACCACGGTCGGAAACGTGAATCTGCCGGATAGGCTCGGCGCGGCGGCCGATGGCCTGCCACAGGCCCAGTTGTTGATAAATCTGCTGGGTACCGAATGACAACGCCGACGAGCGTGCATCGTAACTGGGCTGGTAGCTGTCGCCGGGGGCGAACGGCTCGATCAGCAGGATCTTCCAGCCGCGCGCCTTGGCGCCGGCCTGCAGGGCCAAAGCCAGGCTTGCGCCAACCAGGCCGCCGCCAATGATCGCCAGGTTCACCCGGCTCATGCCACGGCCTTGCGGGCAGCCTGCATCAGCGCCTCGATCTCGGCGACCGTACGCGGCACGCCCGAAGTCAGGATTTCACAACCTTGCCTGGTCACTACCACGTCGTCCTCGATCCTTACCCCAATACCGCGCCACTTTTTGGCCACGGCCTGATTGTCGGCGCCAATGTAGATCCCCGGTTCCACGGTCAGCGCCATGCCGGGTTCCAGTACCCGCCACTCGCCGCCCACCTTGTACTCGCCCACGTCGTGCACATCCATGCCCAGCCAGTGCCCGGCGCGGTGCATGTAGAAGGCGCGATAGGCTTCGCTGTCGATCAGCGCCTGCACATCACCTTCGAGCAAGCCCAGCTCCACCAGGCCTGCAGTGATGACCCGCACGGTCGCCTCATGGGCGTGGTTCCAGTGCTTGCCGGGGGCTATTTCGGCAAACGCCGCCGCCTGTGCCTTGAGCACCAGCTCGTAGATGGCCTTCTGCTCGGGCGAAAACCGCCCACTGACCGGGAAGGTGCGGGTGATGTCGCTGGCATAGCAGTCGATTTCGCAGCCGGCGTCGATCAGCACCAGGTCGCCATCCTTGAGCGGCGCATCGTTCTGTTGATAGTGCAGGATGCAGCCATTGCGCCCGGCCGCAACAATCGAGCCGTAGGCCGGCATCTTTGCCCCGCCCTTGCGGAATTCGTAATCCAGCTCGGCTTCCAGGCTGTACTCGTGCAGCCCGGCCCGGCAGGCCTGCATGGCCCGCACGTGGGCTCGCGCAGAAATATCTGCGGCAGCACGCATCACCTTCACTTCCGCCGCCGATTTATACAGGCGCATATCGTGCAACAGATGATCCAGCGCAACGAACTCGTTCGGAGGCTGGGCGCCCAGGCGTGCCTTGGAGCGGATCACGTTGATCCAGTCCATCAGCCGGCGGTCGAACTCCGGGTTGCTGCCCATGGCGCTGTAGACCCGCTCGCGGCCTTCGATCAGGCCAGGCAGGATCTCGTCGATATCCGTGATGGGGAAGGCATCGTCAGCGCCGAACTCGCGCACTGCCCCTTCCTGGCCCGCCCGCAGGCCGTCCCACAGCTCGCGCTCGGGGTTGCGTTCACGGCAGAACAGCACGTACTCGCCATGCTCGCGCCCTGGAATCAAAGCAATCACCGCCTCGGGCTCCGGGAAGCCGCTGAGGTACTGGAAGTCGCTGTCCTGGCGGTACACGTGCTCGACGTCGCGGTTGCGGATGGCAACCGCGGCGGCGGGCAGAATGGCGATGCTGTTGGGGACCATCTGCGCCATCAGCGCCTTGCGCCGACGGGCATACTCGGCCTTGGGAATGTGGCTCATGGGCAGACTACCCCTGGTTGATCAGTGCAGCGAGGGCTTGGGCGCGGGTGCGGCCGGCTTGGCCAGTTCGGAGAACAGCAGCAGGGGCGCCACGCGCAGGTATTCCATGACTTCCATGTAGTCGCTCTCGCCGTCTTCGGACTCTTCGAGCGCTTCCTGGACCTGCGAAATGGCTACCAGGTCCTGCAGCACTTCCTTGGCCTCGTCGGACAAGTCCTTACCGCCAGCGTTCAGGCCGAAACCGGTCACGAAGCCTTGGCACCACTGGCCCAGCGCGGTGGCGCGGTCGCTCAGTGCAGCATCATCGGTAGGCAGCAGCAGGACGATCGCCATGTCGTCGCTGGTCAGCTCGCCCTTGACCATTTCCTGCAAGCCGACCAAGGCGTTGCGGACCCTGTCACCAGGCTCGGTTTCCAGCAGTTGGGCGGCATCGGCCAACCAGGCATCGGCATCGAAGCCGGCCCCGGCGCAGCTGCGGCCAATCAGCAGGCCGTGCAGTTCGGCCGGGGTGACGGGATGACCATTGCTCGAGAGCAGCATGGCGAAGGCGTTGTAGGGCGATTGAGTATTGGGCATGGGCAGCTAGGCGCCAGACGGCGCAATGTCTAGAATGAAGACCTTGTATCCTAGCATCGGCAGGCGCGCCAAGACTATCGGCACTGGCCGTTGCCGCCCAGGGAGAGGCATCATCGCCAGGGGACTCAACGACGGAGCGAATCGAGTGCAACCCACGCAAGAGAACGACCTGCAGGCACTGATGAGCCGATTCGAGTTGCTGATCGAACGCATCGAGCAACTAAAACGGCAAAATGCACTCCTAGTAGCTCAGGAAAAATCCTGGCGCGAAGAGCGCGCCCACCTCATCGAAAAGAACGAGATCGCCAAGCGCAAAGTCGAGTCGATGATTTTACGCCTCAAGGCTCTGGAGCAAGACTCATGAGTTCAAGCAATAGCGTCACTGTGCAGATCCTCGACAAGGAATACTCGATCATCTGCCCGCCGGAAGAGCGCAACAACCTGGTCAGCGCTGCGCGCTACCTGGACGGCAAAATGCGCGAAATCCGCAGCAGCGGCAAGGTGATCGGTGCCGACCGCATCGCGGTCATGGCAGCGTTGAACATTACCCACGAAATGCTGCACCGCCAGGAAGACCGCAATGATGCGCCGGTCAGCGGCACAAACCGCGAACAGGTGCGCGACCTGCTGGATCGGGTAGATAAGGCTTTGTCCGACGACACGGATACCAAAATCGGCTGAGATTGGTATACTGGCGCCACTCCCTGGGGGATGCGCCAGTCGGTTATGTCCCTGAGCCGATACGCACAACCACGGGGGTTGCACGCTGGGGCCGGTGTGCATGTCCGCCCGACGGAAAGCCTTAACGCCCCCTGCAATCTCCACCTTGAACTTTCGGGTTCAAGGGCTACACCGATAGCGGTCTTATCGGGGAGCCTGAATTCTCTTGCCCGCCCTCCCCGGCGGGCAATTCGTTTTGGCCGACTTTATTCAAGCTTTGTACGAATAGTCACCGCGCAGGCACTTTTCGTATAAGGCAGCACATCTGGGACCACCTGTGCCATGACCGAAACCGTGCCGCTCACCCGCCCCCAGCTACGTCGCCTGCTTCGCAATGCCCGCCGCGCCCTGACCCCTGCCCAGCAACGCCAGGCTACGCTCGGCCTGTACCGCCAGTTGGCGCAACACCCCTTGTTCCGCCGCGCCCGCCACATCGCCCTGTACCTGCCCAACGACGGTGAAATCGACCCTCGCCTACTGCTACGCGAAGCACAGCGTCGCGGCAAGCGCACCTATCTGCCGGTGCTGCACGCCTGGCCGCGCACGCGCATGGTGTTCCAGCGTTTTGAGCAGGGTGAGAAGCTCAAGCCCAATCGCTTCCGTATTCCAGAGCCGATTATCGATCGCAAACGCCAACGGCCAATCTGGGCGCTGGATCTGATTCTGCTACCGCTGGTCGGGTTTGACGAAGTGGGCGGCCGCCTGGGTATGGGCGGTGGCTTCTATGATCGCAGCCTGGCCTACCAGGCGCGTCGGCAAACCTGGAAAAAACCGTTGCTGCTGGGGCTTGCGCATGAATGCCAGAAGGTCGAGCGGCTGGCGCAGGCCAGTTGGGACGTACCACTGCAAGGCACGGTCTCGGACCGTGGCTGGTACCTGGCGCCACGTTGAGCGGCGCCAGCGGGGGATATCAACGTTGTGGCTGGCTGGCGTCAACCGGCATCTGATAGGCGCTGTCCAGCTTGCGCTCCCAGAACCCCTGCGCATAACCGGTAGTGACCACACCCAGGCCAAAAATGAACACCAGGATCCACAGTAGATCCGGCTTTTTACGTTGATTCATCGAAGATTGCCCCCCAGGCAAACTGTTCTGTACTCGGCGATATTCTGGGTACCGCCGGTGCACGCGCTTTAAACGGTGCGCATTTTCCGACAACATGCGTCCGCACGCAAACCTTGACGCCAACCGGCTGTCGGTTTCGTGCAACAGGTTATTTCAAACCTTTTCAGGAGCAGCATTCATGGCCTACTGGCTGATGAAATCCGAGCCCGACGAGCTCTCCATCGAAGCCCTCGCACGCTTGGGTGAAGCGCGCTGGGACGGCGTGCGCAACTATCAGGCGCGTAATTTTCTGCGGGCCATGAGCGTGGGTGACGAATTTTTCTTCTACCACTCCAGCTGCCCGCAACCCGGCATCGCCGGCATTGCCAGAATCACCCACGCGGCCTACCCGGACCCTACCGCGCTGGACCCGGAAAGCCATTATCACGATGCCAAGGCCACGACCGACAAGAACCCGTGGAGCGCAGTGGATGTGGCCCACGTACAAACCTTCCCAAGAGTGCTGGAGCTGGGGTGGCTGAAACAGCAGGCCGGGCTGGTCGAGTTGCCGCTGGTGCAAAAAGGCAGCCGCCTGTCGGTCATGCCGGTAACGCCCGAGCAATGGGCGGTGATTGTCGCGTTGCGCTGAATGCGCAGCTAAGGTCAAGGGCTTGACCAATATCAACACGCCATACATGGCCGTCAGGCATGATGGACTGTGCATGACCGCAAGGATGCAGATCGATGAACCGATACGCCCCTAGAATCTTCGCCACTGCACTGATCGCACTGCTCGTTGCAGCCGGCGGGCTGGGGTACTGGAAGTCGCTCCACGACCAGTTGCCCGAAGGCCTGAGCATGGGCAACGGCCGCCTTGAAGCCACCGAAGTGCAGATCGCCAGCAAGATCCCAGGTCGCCTGGCCGAAGTACTGGTCGATGAAGGCGACAACGTTACCCGTGGTCAGCTACTGGCACGCATCGACACCCGCACGATGGAAGCCCAGCGCAGCCAGGCCGAAGCCGAAGTGCTGCGCGCCCGGGAAAACTACGCCGCCGCCCAGGCCAGCGTGCAACTGCGCCAGAGCGAACTGCTGCTGGCCAGCCAGGAGCTCAAGCGCGTGCGCGAAATTTTCCAGCGCAAGTACGCCAGCCAGCAGTTGCTCGACCAACAGCAGGCGCGCTTTGACACGGCCAACGCAGCAGTAGTCGCTGCCCGCGCCCAACTGGCAGCGATCAAGGCTGCAATCGGCGCCGCCGAAGCTCAAGTGGCACAGCTTACCAGCGAAATCGACGACAGCAGCCTGCGTGCGCCCATCAACGGCATCATCCAGCTGCGCCTGGCCGAACCCGGTGAAGTGCTGGGTGCCGGCGGCCGCGTCCTGATGCTGATCGACCCCAGCGACCAGTACATGAACCTGTACCTGCCGGCGTCCACCAGCGGCCGGCTGACCGTAGGCGATCAGGCGCGCATCGTGCTCGACGCCCTGCCCGAGCGCGCGCTGCCGGCCAAGGTGGCCTTTGTTGCCGCCAAGGCCCAGTTCACCCCCAAACAGGTGGAAACCCGCGACGAACGGCAAAAGCTGGTGTTCCGGGTCAAACTGCGCCTGAGCGACCCGGGCGCCGTGCCGCAAGCCAAACCAGGCATGCCAGGCGCCGGCTATGTACGCACGGCTGAGGTGGACTGGCCGGCCAACCTGCAATGAACGCCCCGGCACTGCTGGCCGAAGGCATCAGCCACCGTTACGGCGACCTCATAGCCCTGCACCCGCTAGGTTTCAGCCTGCCTGTGGGCACCCGCTGCGCGCTGATCGGCCCCGATGGGGCCGGTAAATCGACCCTGCTGGGGTTGATCGCCGGCGTAAAACGCCTGCAGCAGGGAGAGCTGCAGGTGCTGGGCGGCTCGATCCGCCAACGCCGCCATCGCACCGCGCTATACCCCAAAGTAGCGTTCATGCCGCAGGGGCTGGGCAACAACCTGTACCCGGAACTGTCGATCAGCGAGAACATCCGCTTTTTCGCCACCCTGTTCGGGCTGGGCCGCCGCGAGTGTGAGCAGCGCATGGCCAATCTGTTGCAGGCCACCGACCTGCAGCGCTTTGCCCAGCGCCCGGCCGGCAAGCTGTCGGGTGGCATGAAGCAGAAGCTGGGCCTTTGCTGCGCGCTGATCCACGAGCCAGACCTGCTGATCCTGGACGAGCCGACCACCGGCGTCGACCCACTGTCGCGGCGGCGCTTCTGGGAGCTGGTTGAGCAGGTTCGCGCACAACGCCCGCAACTGACCCTGCTGGTGGCTACCGCCTACATGGAAGAAGCCGAACAGTTCGAGCATTGCCTGATGCTCGATGGCGGCCACTTGCTGGCCGCCGGCCCTAGCCACGAACTGGCTGCAGTAACCCCCAGCGGCAAGCTGGATGACGCCTTTACCCACTACCAGGGCGCGGGCAAGGCGCAGCATCAACCACTGGCAATCCCGCCGCGCCAAGCCACGGACGGCCCGGTCGCCATCGAGGCGCACGACCTGACCCTACGCTTTGGCGACTTCACAGCGGTGAACAAGGTCAGTTTCGCCATTGGCCGAGGGGAGATCTTTGGCTTCCTGGGCTCCAACGGTTGCGGCAAGACCACCACCATGAAGGTGCTCACCGGCCTGATGCCGGCCAGCGAGGGCAGCGCTAGCCTGCTGGGTCGCCCAGTGGACGCCAGCGACCTGGCCACACGCAAGCGGGTCGGCTTCATGTCGCAGAGTTTCTCTCTGTATGGCGAGCTCAGCACCCGGCAGAACCTGGCCCTGCATGCCCGCCTGTTCGACTTGCCCAAAGCCGAGAGCGCCCAGCGCATCGATGAGCTGATCGAGCGCTTCGACCTCGCCGCTATCGCAGACCAACCGTCTGGCGCCCTGCCCCTTGGTTTGCGCCAGCGTCTGTCGCTGGCAGTGGCGGTTCTGCATCGCCCGGAAGTCTTGATCCTCGACGAACCGACCTCTGGCGTCGACCCGGCCGCCCGCGACGACTTCTGGCGCCTGCTGGTAGAACTGTCGCGCGAGCAGGGCGTGACCATTTTCCTCTCCACCCACTTCATGAACGAAGCCCAGCGCTGCGATCGTATTTCGCTGATGCACGCTGGGCGGGTGCTGGCCTGCGACACACCCGATGCCCTGCAGCATCAGTACCAGGGCGCCACGCTGGAGGACGCGTTCGTTCGCTGCCTGGAGCAGGCCCAGGAGCTGGCGCCAGCCGCCACCGACAGCAGCGTGCTGGAACAGGCGTCCCCCCCCAGCCTGCCGCTACGCCAGGGTTTCAGCCTGCGCCGCCTGCTGGCAGTGGCCGGCCGTGAGGGCAAGGAGCTGCTGCGCGACAAGGTGCGCCTGGCCTTTGCCTTACTGGGTGCACTGTTCATGATGGTGATCTTCGGCTACGGCATTTCACTGGATGTGGAAAACCTCGCCTTCGCCGTGCACGATCAGGACCAGAGCCCGCAAAGTCGCGCCTACCTCGAAGCCTTCCGTGGCTCACGCTACTTCGCTGAACAAGCGCCAATCCGCGACAGCAGAGAGCTGCACCAACGCCTGCAACGCTCGGAAATCAAACTGGCACTGGAGATTCCGCCCGGCTTTGGCCGCGACCTGTATGCAGGGCGCCAGCCGGTGGTGGCCGCCTGGCTCGACGGTGGCATGCCGTTCCGCGCAGAAACCAGCCGCAACTACGTGGAAGCCGTGCACCAGGCCAACCTGGAGCAACTGGCACAGGCCAGCCCACAACCGCAGCCACGCCAGGACCCGGTGCGCCTGGAAACGCGTTTCCGCTACAACCAGGATGTGGTCAGCGTGAACGCCATCGGCCCTGGCGTAATGGCGCTGATATTGGCCTTCATTCCGGCCATGCTCACTGCGCTGGGCATCGTGCGCGAGAAGGAGCTCGGCTCCATCACCAACTTCTACGCCACACCCCTCACCCGCCTGGAGTTCCTGCTTGGCAAGCAGATGCCCTACCTGGCTGTGAGCCTGGTCAACCTGGCGCTGTTGGTGGCGATGAACCGCTGGCTGTTCGCCGTACCGCTCAAGGGCAGCGTACTGGCCCTGGCGTGTGGCGGCGTAGCCTACCTGCTGGCAACCACCAGCCTGGGCCTGCTGATCTCGGCATTCACCCGCACCCAGATCGCCGCCATTCTCGGCACCATGATCATTACCAGCCTGCCGACCATCCAGTTTTCCGGGCTGATCGTGCCACGTTCGTCGCTAGACGGCGCGGCAGCGGTGATGGGCCAGTTGTTCCCGGCAGGCTACTTCCTCGACATTGCAGTCGGCACCTTCACCAAAGCGTTAGGCCTGCGTGAGTTGTGGCCGCAGTGCCTGATCCTGCTCAGTTTCTTTGCCGCATTCACTGGCCTGAGCCTGGCAATGCTGAAGAAGCAGGAGGCCTGACATGTCGCGCCTGAACCACACCCTGCGCCTGGGCCTGAAAGAACTGACCAGCCTGCGCCATGACAGCGTACTGCTGCTGTTCCTGCTATATGCCTTCAGCGTGGCGATCTACATGCCGGCGGCCGGCTCGGTGATCGGCGTACACAACGCCAGCGTGGCGGTGGTGGATGAAGACCATAGCCTGCTCTCGCGCAAGCTCAGCGAAGCCCTGCAACCCCCCGAGTTCCAGCCAGCCGTGCCGCTGCCCCCGCAGCGCCTGGACCAGGCCATGGACAGCGGCCAGTACACCTTCGTCATCAACGTACCGGTGAACTTCCAGAGCGACCTGCTGGCCGGGCGCTCGCCGGAGCTGCAGATCAACGTCGACGCCACGGCCATGAGCCAAGCATTCATGGGCGCCGGCTACATCGGCCGCATCTTCGAGCGCGAGCTGCTCGACTACAGCCAGCGTGGCAACGTGCAAAGCCCGGTGCTAATCAACCCCAAGGCGCTGTTCAACCCCAACCTGGAGGGGGGCTGGTTTCTGGCAGTGATCCAGATCGTCAACAACATCACCATCCTGGCGATCATCCTCACCGGCACCGCGCTGCTGCGCGAGCGTGAGCACGGCACCCTCGACCACCTGCTGGTGCTGCCGCTGACCGCGCTGGAGATCATGCTGGCCAAGATCGGCAGCAACGCGCTGGTGGTGGTGATCTGCACCTGGATTTCGTTGGTGGTAGTCGTCAAAGGTGCACTGGGCGTGCCGCTTTCTGGCTCGATGGGGCTGTTCCTGGCCGTGACCGCGCTGTACCTGTTCGCCAGCACTGCGCTGGGTATTTTCCTCGCCACCCTGGCGCGCTCGACGCCGCAGTTCGGCTTGCTGGCGATCCCGGTGATCATCCCGATGCTGTTGCTGTCCGGTGGCAGCACACCACTGGACAGCATGCCGCAGTGGCTGCAGTGGGTGATGCAGGGGTCACCCTCAACGCACTTTGTCAGCCTGAGTGCCGCAATCCTGTTCCGGGATGCCGGGTGGGCGGTGGTATGGCCGGATATCCTGGCGCTGACGCTGATCGGCCTGGTGTTCTTCAGCGTGGCCCTCGCGCGGTTCCGCCGTACCCTGGCGTCTTGAAGGCATGCGCGAGCGTCCGCCGAAAGTTGGAAAACTGGCACAAAGACAAAGGGCGCCTTTCGGCGCCCTACTCACAGACAGGTCGACTTGTCATCGCCATATACCTGCCCGGCTCTGTAATTGCTGGTTGAACCAGGATCCTCAGAGTCTTACAAGCCCCTTGCGGGAACAGGCTGATTATCACGCATCGAGCGTAACATTGACAACAGACCGCTCTGTTGCTGGATGTGTGAAACCCAGCGTAAAGCCAACTGCAGCCCTCACGGCGGCGAAATGCTCTGGCCGCATTGTAAAGGTCATGTATTCCCGACCACTTCCTTGCCGCGATTTGACCCGACATCTGTCCAATCTGGAGGTAGCCACCGTGTAGATCATGTCGCACTTGGCCCAGCATGTCAGGGCCGAACCAGGCAGATAACTCGGCAGCACAACGTGATGCCCTGCCATGTGATCCGGTGCAGTGGTACTCAAAGGGACTATCGTCACTAACTGGCGATTTTGACTGTGCTTGCGAAGAACGACCACGGGACGCACCTTGATCATTTCAGGCACTTGAAAGCCTGAAAAGTCGCACATCAGTACAGTCGCCTCTTTCGGCTGGTACTTCAAAGCCATTGCCAACACTCTCGAGCAACTGAAGACAGGGCACAATCTAGCTTGGCCATGGCCCCAAAAACTGAAAACTGGCGGGCTTACAGGAAAGACAGAAGGGTCCTACACACGGGGTAAGCCTGAATTCAATCCGACTTATCAGTGATGGACCTCACACTGTTTCAGGTCACTGCACAATCAGGTTGTTGAACAGCAGGTCCTCAACGATCGGCTTGCCCTCTTCCGCCTCCAGCACCTGCTGCACCTGTTTCAGCGCCTCTTGGCGAAGATGCTCCTTGGCCTCGACGTTGCTCATGCTGTCCACCGTCTGCTGGGTGAACAATGCCACCAGCTGGTTACGGATCAGCGGTTCGTGGTGTTTCACCGTCTTGGCCGCTTCGTCACCCGTCACGCGCAGGGCCACGTCAGCCTTGTACACGCGCAGCCGCGGGCTGCCGTCGAGCGCATAGTTGCCAACAAAGGGCGGGCTCAGACTGATGTAGGCGACCTTGGGCGCCCCTTCCTTGGCTTCTTCGGCCATGGCCGCAGCCGGCAGCAGCAGCGCCAGCACCATCAAGATCCACGCTTTCACGAATTCGCTCCTCAATACAATTGGCGCCAGCTTA
Organism: Pseudomonas sp. YQ_5; assembly: GCF_043103305.1. Lineage (NCBI taxonomy): Bacteria > Pseudomonadati > Pseudomonadota > Gammaproteobacteria > Pseudomonadales > Pseudomonadaceae > Pseudomonas > Pseudomonas sp. YQ_5. Next base: position 201,090 of record NZ_JBICJS010000042.1, read on the forward strand.
CCCAGCACACCGCTCAAACCCAAGCCCGGGCTTATGCCGCCCCATCAGGGCGGGCCATGCTCGTTGACCTACCAAGCGGCCCTCCTACACTTATCGGCCACTACCCGCAAAGGAATAGCCCCGATGAAAGCTGTGTTGTGCAAAACCCTGGGTCCAGCGCGCAACCTGGTGCTGGAAGAGGTGGCCAGCCCACTGCCGAAGAAAAACGAGATCCTGTTGGACGTGCACGCTGCCGGGGTCAACTTCCCCGACACCCTGATCATCGAAGGCAAGTACCAGTTCCAGCCACCGCTGCCGTTCTCTCCCGGTGGAGAGGCAGCGGGCGTGGTGGCCGCCATCGGTGAAAAGGCCGGTGCGTTCAAGGTAGGCGACCGGGTCATGGCGCTCACCGGCTGGGGTGCGTTCGCCGAGCAAGTGGCGGTGCCGTTCTATAACGTTCTGCCGATCCCGGCGAGCATGGACTTCACCACCGCTGCGGCCTTCGGCATGACCTACGGCACCTCGATGCACGCCCTGCGCCAGCGTGGCCAGTTGCAGGCAGGCGAGACGCTGCTGGTACTGGGCGCTTCCGGTGGAGTCGGCCTGGCGGCGGTGGAGATCGGCAAGGCCATGGGCGCGCGGGTGATCGCGGCGGCCAGCAGCGCCGAGAAACTGGCCGTGGCCAAGGCTGCCGGGGCGGATGAACTGATCGATTACAGCCAGGCCAACCTGCGCGAAGAAATCAAACGTCTGACCGGCGGCCAAGGCGTGGACGTGATCTACGACCCGGTCGGAGGCGAGCTGTTCGAACAAGCGATGCGCGGGTTGGCATGGAATGGCAGGCTGCTGGTGGTGGGTTTTGCCAGCGGCAGCATTCCACAGCTGGCGGCCAACCTGGTGCTGCTCAAGGGCGCGGCGGTACTGGGCGTGTTCTGGGGGGCATTTGCCCAGCGCCAGCCGAAGGACAATGCCGCCAACTTCCGCCAGCTGTTTGCCTGGCATGCCGAGGGCAAGTTGAAGCCGCTGGTGTCGCAGACTTATCCACTGGAACAAGCCGGGGCTGCTATCGAGAAGCTGGGGCAACGGCAGGCTGTGGGTAAGTTGGTGGTGCTGGCCAGGTAAGGCAGTACCGCGAATACGGTGGTGACGGCAACGGTTAACGGCGGGTGGAATTGGCCGGCAGGCCCGGCCCCTTCGCGGGTAAACCCGCTCCTACAGGCGACCGCGCAGGGTTTACCCGCGAAGAGGCCGGAGCTGGTTGTTCACACTTCGCGCAGATTATGGCAACGCCTGAATCGCGCTTCCAGATTGCGATCGGGCATCTGGTGACTGCGCAGTGCATTCAAGGTCTGCTCGACATAGTCGCGCGTGGTGCCATAACGCCCCTTGGCACTGGCCAGGATCTGGCTGAGCAAAGTATCCGGCAAGTTGCCGGCATAGCACGGCAAATGCCGCTCCAGCACAAAGCCCAAGGCCTGCACCTTGCTACCATCGCCCAGGCGACAGTGGAGCCAGTGTGGCCGGTAGGCCGGATACGGCATCTCGCGCTGCCACAGGGCCATCAGTGAGTCGTCCAGGTTGCGCTCATCCAGCCGGTAGGCAAAACCGCTGCAGGAACCACCTCGGTCCAGGCCAAACACCAGGCCGGGGGTTTCCGGGGTGCCGCGATGTTCATGCGACCACAGGTACAAGCCACGGTGATAACCATGTACCCGCGCGCGCTGACGCTCCACCGAATTGCATTCCGGGCGCCAGATCAACGAGCCATAGGCAAACAGCCACACCGGCCCACCCTGATGCCTGGACATGGTTGTCTTCATGGAGCTGAACAACTGTTCGCGAGTATGTTGCTGACCGAAATCGAGTGCTGGAGGGTATGAAACTTCCCAAGACATACTTTCAAGAGCCGACATAAGCTGCCGCCATTATTCCTGTGAACTACGGAGGTAGCGAGATTCGATTACGCTGCGGCCCGAGGCCGCTTTACCAAGGGCGCTTGCAGTAACCATAGGCCAGAATTACAGGAATACTCAAGCCCTTGAGCACGCGTTTCATGCACGGCTCCGACGACTGGAAAGTACTGCTTCAGCAACGGTGAAAGTTATTGGCCAAGGCGGTAATAATTACCGCCTTATACCCATACTTTCAAACTTCGGTTATTAACCGCGCGGCGCGTAGGCGAACACATCGGCACGCATGCGGTGCGCATCCATACCGGCTTCGACCAGGGCGTCGAGTGTGGCGTAGATCATGTTCGGTGAGCCACTGGCATACACGTGCACGCTATTGAGGTCGGCAATGTCTTCGCATACCGCTTCATGCAGCATGCCGCAGCGGCCTTCCCAGCCGCACAGGTCGCTGACCACTTGATGCAGGAACAGGTTGGGCAGGCGCAGCCATTCGTCCCAGTGCTCGATCTGGTAGAAGTCCTCAGGCCGGCGCACTCCCCAGTACAGGTGCACCGGGTGCTTGAAGCCCTGGGCCCGGCAGTGCTCGACCAGGCTGTGCATCTGGCCCATTCCGGTGCCGGCGGCGATCAGCACCAGCGGCCCGTCTGGCAGCTCGGCCAGGTGGGTGTCGCCAAACGGCAGTTCGATGCGCGCCAGGCCATCTCGCCTGAGCTGGTCGATCAGTTGCACCGCACTGGGTTCACGCGCCAGCACATGCAGCTCCAGCTCGCGCCCGGCATGTGGCGCGGACGCCAGCGAGAAGGCCACCTGCTTGCCGCCCTCACGTTCGATCATCAGGTATTGCCCTGCATGGTAGCGCAGTGGCTTGCCGGCAGGCGCACGCAGGCGCACCCGCCAGACGTCGCCACCGACGTCGACGCACTCACTGACGCTGCACGCCAGCTTGCGCACTGGCAGCTCGCCCAAGGCAAGCACACCGTCCCAGAGCAACACGCAGTCCTCCAGCGGTTCGGCAATGCAGGTGAACAACTCGCCATGGTCGCGGACTTCGCCATCCTGGCGAACCCGTCCTTCAACCAACAACGCGGCGCAAACATGGCAATTGCCATTGCGGCAGCTGTTTGGGCAGTCATAGCCCAGCCGCCGTGCTCCATCCAGGATCCGTTCCCCGGGTTCAAGCGCCAGCACCGCCCCGGACGGCTGCAACGTTACCTGCATCAATCTATTCCCAACTGATCCCACAGCTCATCGATACGGCGGGTGACGGCCTCATCCTTGACGATGACCCGGCCCCATTCGCGTGTAGTCTCGCCCGGCCACTTGTGAGTAGCGTCCAGGCCCATCTTCGAACCCAGCCCCGACACCGGAGACGCAAAGTCCAGGTAGTCGATCGGGGTGTTGTCAATCATTACCGTATCACGCTTGGGGTCCATACGCGTGGTAATGGCCCAGATCACATCGTTCCAGTCACGAGCGTTGATATCGTCATCGGTGACAATAACGAACTTGGTGTACATGAACTGTCGCAGGAACGACCACACACCCAGCATTACGCGCTTGGCGTGGCCTGGGTACTGCTTCTTCATGGTCACCACCGCCATGCGGTACGAGCAGCCTTCCGGCGGCAGGTAGAAGTCGGTGATTTCCGGGAACTGCTTCTGCAGGATCGGCACGAACACTTCGTTCAGCGCCACGCCGAGAATGGCCGGCTCATCTGGCGGCCTGCCGGTGTAGGTGCTGTGGTAGATCGGTTTTTGCCGGTGGGTGATGCGCTCGACGGTGAACACCGGGAAACTGTCCACTTCGTTGTAGTAGCCCGTGTGATCGCCGTACGGGCCTTCCGGGGCCATTTCGCCCGGGTGGATCACCCCTTCCAGAATGATCTCGGCGGTTGCCGGTACCTGCAGGTTGCTGCCGCGGCACTTGACCAGCTCGGTGCGATTGCCTCGTAGCAGGCCGGCGAAGGCGTACTCGGAGAGGGTGTCCGGTACCGGGGTCACGGCGCCGAGAATGGTCGCAGGGTCAGCGCCCAGCGCCACGGCGACCGGAAACGGCTGGCCGGGGTTCTTCTCGCACCACTCTCGGTAGTCGAGGGCGCCGCCACGGTGGCTGAGCCAGCGCATGATCACCTTGTTGCGGCCGATCACCTGCTGGCGGTAGATGCCCAGGTTCTGGCGGTCCTTGTTCGGGCCACGGGTAACGGTGAGGCCCCAGGTAATCAGCGGCGCCACGTCGCCAGGCCAGCAGTGCTGAATCGGCAGGGCGCCGAGGTCGACATCATCCCCCTCGACCACCACTTCCTGGCACACCGCGTCCTTGACCACTTTTGGCGCCATCGACACGACCTTCTTGAAGATCGGCAGCTTCGACCAGGCGTCCTTCAGGCCCTTGGGCGGCTCGGGCTCTTTGAGGAAGGCCAGCAGCTTGCCGATTTCCCGCAATTCGCTGACCGACTCGGCGCCCATGCCCATGGCCACCCGCTCCGGGGTACCGAACAGGTTGCCCAGCACGGGAATGTCGAAGCCGGTGGGCTTTTCGAACAGCAATGCCGGGCCCTTGGCGCGCAGGGTGCGGTCGCAGACCTCGGTCATTTCCAGGACGGGGGAGATCGGTACCTGGATGCGCTTGAGTTCGCCGCGCTGTTCCAGGCCACGGATGAAGTCGCGCAAGTCGCGATACTGCATGCAGGAGCCTCGTGTTGGCCGTATCGGTCGGGGTGCAGAGTGTAGCGCCGTTCGAGGCCTGTTTGGGGGCAAAAATGCACTGGGGCCGCCTTGCGCCCCTTCGCGGGCACGCCCGCCCCCACAAGGATTGTATTTAACCTGTGGGAGCGGGCGTGCCCGCGAAGGGCCGCGAGGCGGCCCCAATTACTGCCTGATCGGGAAGCTTACTTGCGCTTCATCGACAGGAAGAACTCATCGTTGGTCTTGGTCTGCTTGAGCTTGTCGACCAGGAACTCGATGGCGGCGATTTCGTCCATCGGGTGCAGCAGCTTGCGCAGAATCCACATACGCTGCAGTTCGTCGTCAGCGGTCAGCAACTCTTCGCGGCGGGTGCCGGAACGGTTGATGTTGATGGCCGGGAACACGCGCTTCTCGGCGATGCGGCGGTCCAGCGGCAGCTCCATGTTGCCGGTGCCCTTGAACTCTTCGTAGATCACTTCGTCCATCTTCGAGCCGGTTTCAACCAGCGCAGTGGCGATAATGGTCAGCGAGCCGCCCTCCTCGATGTTACGCGCAGCACCGAAGAAGCGCTTGGGCTTCTCGAGGGCGTGAGCGTCGACACCACCGGTCAGCACCTTGCCGGAGCTCGGGATCACGGTGTTGTAGGCACGTGCCAGTCGAGTGATCGAGTCCAGCAAGATAACCACGTCTTTCTTGTGCTCGACCAGGCGCTTGGCCTTCTCGATCACCATTTCGGCAACCTGCACGTGGCGGGTTGGTGGCTCGTCGAAGGTGGAAGCGACCACTTCGCCACGCACGGTGCGCTGCATTTCGGTCACTTCTTCCGGGCGCTCGTCGATCAGCAGGACGATCAGGTGGCACTCGGGGTTGTTGCGGGTGATGTTGGCCGCAATGTTCTGCAGCATGATCGTCTTACCGGCTTTCGGCGGGGCAACGATCAGGCCGCGCTGGCCTTTGCCGATCGGGGCGCACAGGTCGATGACGCGACCGGTCAAGTCCTCGGTGGAGCCGTTACCGGCTTCCATCTTCAGGCGCTTGTTCGGGAACAGCGGCGTCAGGTTTTCGAACAGGATCTTGTTCTTCGCGTTTTCCGGGCGGTCGAAGTTGATGGTATCGACCTTCAGCAGGGCGAAGTAACGCTCCCCTTCCTTCGGTGGGCGGATCTTGCCGACGATGGTGTCGCCGGTACGCAGGTTGAAACGGCGGATCTGGCTGGGCGATACATAGATATCGTCTGGGCCGGCCAGGTAGGACGCATCAGCCGAACGCAGGAAACCGAAACCATCCTGGAGAATCTCCAGCACGCCGTCACCCGAGATCTCTTCGCCGCTTTTCGCATGCTTCTTCAGCAGGGCGAAAATCACGTCCTGTTTGCGCGAACGGGCCATGTTTTCGATGCCCATCTGTTCGGCCATTTCCAAAAGATCGGTAATCGGCTTTTGCTTGAGTTCAGTCAGGTTCATAAGGGGAATGACGTAATCATGTAAGAAGGGAGAATTAAGCTTCTGGCTTAATGAGGCCGCGCCGCTGGATGGCGACAGGATCGCGTACTGATTCGAATTAGGGATGCTTCGGCGACGGCATGTAGAGGGCACTGGAAAAGCAGTGCGAGGCCGAATGTAACACTTGCTTTTTTCTGCGTCTAGTGCTCTGAAAAAGAAAAGCCCCGCATTTGCGGGGCCTTCTCACATCACAGGTGGGCGTCGAGGAATGCGGCCAGCTGCGATTTGGACAGCGCACCAACCTTGGTAGCTTCGACGTTGCCGTTCTTGAACAGCATCAGCGTCGGGATACCACGCACACCGTGCTTGGCCGGGGTTTCCTGGTTCTCGTCGATGTTCAGCTTGGCGACGGTCAGTTTGCCCGCGTAGGTGGAAGCGATGTCGTCCAGAACCGGAGCGATCATCTTGCATGGACCGCACCATTCAGCCCAGTAGTCGACCAGTACCGCGCCTTCGGCCTTCAGGACATCGGCTTCGAAGGAGGCGTCGGTGACATGTTTGATCAGATCGCTGCTCATGGATATCTCCAGGGTCGTAAGCAAAAAACGTGGCCCATGATAGCCGCACCCACGCCGGACAGGAAGCCACGGACGATTGAGTGTAACTATAGTTGCGCAAGAAGCCGCGAATCGAAACTGTCATATGACCGTCATAGAATCGAATGGCACATTGCCTTGCATCAAGGCCAGCACAACGGCGGAGTGCCACGCGTTGGCGATAGCCTGCTATCGTGGCACGATTGCCAGGTTAACGACCGAGAACAACCAGATCATGCCGCATACCATCGCGAAGAACCTGTCCCTGATCGCCGCCATCGACCTTGGCTCCAACAGTTTTCACATGGTCGTGGCCAAGGCCCACCATACCGAAATCCGCATCCTTGAGCGGCTCGGCGAGAAGGTTCAGCTGGCCGCCGGCATCAACGAAGAACGCATGCTCAGTGAAGAGGCAATGGAAAGAGGCCTGGATTGCCTCAAGCGCTTTTCCCAGCTGATCAACGGCATGCCGGCAGGCTCCGTGCGTATCGTCGGTACCAACGCCTTGCGCGAAGCGCGCAACCGTAACGAATTCATCCAGCGCGCCGAAGCCATCCTCGGCCACCCGGTGGAGGTCATCTCCGGCCGTGAAGAGGCGCGCCTGATCTACCTGGGCGTGTCGCACACCCTGGCCGACACCCCCGGCAAGCGCCTGGTCGCCGACATCGGCGGCGGCAGCACCGAGTTCATCATTGGCCAGCGCTTCGAGCCGCTGCTGCGCGAAAGCCTGCAGATGGGTTGCGTCAGCTTTACCCAGCGCTACTTCCGCGACGGCAAGATCACCCCGGCCCGCTATGCCCAGGCCTACACCGCCGCGCGCCTGGAACTGATGAGCATCGAAAATGCCCTGCACCGCCTGACCTGGGATGAGGCGATCGGCTCATCCGGCACCATTCGCGCCATCGGCGCCGCCATCAAGGCCGGCGGCCTGGGCAATGGCGAGGTCAACGCCGAAGGCCTGGCCTGGGTCAAACGCAAGCTGTTCAAGCTGGGCGAGGTCGACAAGATCGACTTCGACGGCGTCAAGCCAGACCGCCGCACCATCTTCCCGGCTGGCCTGGCAATTCTCGAAGCGATCTTCGATGCCCTTGAACTGAACCGCATGGACCACTGCGACGGCGCCCTGCGCGAAGGCGTGCTGTTCGATCTGCTCGGCCGCCACCATCACGAAGACGTGCGCGAACGCACCCTGAACTCGCTGATGGAGCGCTATCACGTGGACCAGGGCCAGGCTGCGCGCGTCGAGCGCAAGGCGTTGCACGCATTCGACCAGGTGGCCGACGCCTGGGATCTGAAAGAAGGAAACTGGCGGGATCTACTGGGCTGGGCCGCGAAAGTGCACGAAATCGGGCTGGACATCGCCCATTATCACTACCACAAGCACGGTGCCTATCTGATCGAGCACTCGGACCTGTCGGGCTTTTCCCGGGAAGATCAGCAGATGATGGCCCTGCTGGTGCGCGGCCACCGCCGCAACATCCCCAAGGACCGTTACGCCGAACTGGGCGATGAAGGGGTCAAGCTGCTGCGCCTGTGCGTGCTACTGCGCTTTGCCATCCTGTTCCACCACATCCGCGGCACCCAGCAAATGCCAAAGGTAGAACTGCACGGCGGGGACAACAGCCTGGATGTAGCTTTCCCTGAAGGTTGGCTGGAGCAGAATCAGCTGACCCAGGCCGACTTCGCCAACGAGGCGGAGTGGCTGGCCCGGGTCGGCTTCGTCCTCAGCGTACGTTGAGGACCGGGTTGCTCAGGCGCTCCAGCAGGGTCGCCTGAACGCTGCGCGGGTTCTGGTTGCCGGTCGGGGTGCTGCGCACGTAGCGCCCGTCTGGCTGCAAGGTCCAGGCGTGGGTATTGTCGGTCAGGTAGCCTTCCAGCTCCTTCTTCACCCGCAGCAACAGTTTCTTGCCTTCCACCGGGAAGCAGGTCTCGACACGCTTGTCGAGGTTGCGCTCCATCCAGTCGGCGCTGGACAGGTAGATCTGCTCTTCGCCGCCATTGAGGAAGTAGAACACCCGCGTGTGCTCAAGGAAGCGGCCAATGATCGAGCGCACCTGGATGTTGTGCGAAACCCCCGGAATGCCCGGGCGCAGGCAGCACATGCCACGCACCACCAAGTCGATTTTCACGCCCGACTGGCTGGCCTTGTACAGCGCCTTGATGACTTTGGCGTCGGTCAGCGAGTTGAACTTGGCGATGATGTGCGCCGGCTTGCCTTCGAGGGCAAACTGGGTTTCCCGCGCGATCATGTCGAGCATGCCCTTTTTCAGGGTGAACGGCGCATGCAGCAGCTTCTTCATACGCAAGGTCTTGCCCATGCCGATCAGCTGGCTGAACAACTTGCCGACGTCCTCGGTGAGTGCGTCGTCAGAGGTCAGCAGGCTGTAGTCGGTGTAAAGACGGGCGTTGCCGGCGTGGTAGTTACCGGTACCCAGATGCGCATAACGCACGATCTCGCCCTGCTCGCGGCGCAGAATCAGCATCATCTTGGCGTGAGTCTTGAACCCGACCACACCGTAGATCACTACCGCACCGGCCGCTTGCAGGCGGCTGGCCATCTGCAGGTTGGACTCTTCGTCAAAGCGGGCACGCAACTCGATCACCGCAGTGACCTCCTTGCCGTTACGCGCTGCGTCCACCAGGGCGTCGACGATTTCCGAGTTAGCCCCCGAGCGGTACAGGGTCTGGCGCACGGCGAGCACGTGCGGGTCCTTGGCGGCCTGGCGCAGCAGGTCGACCACTGGCGTGAAGGACTCGAACGGGTGCATCAGCAGGATGTCCTGCTTGCTGATCACACTGAATATGTTGTCGGCGTTCGCCAGCAGCTTGGGGATCGCCGGGGTGAACGGTGTGTATTGCAGCTCCGGATGGCTGTCCAGGCCGGTGATGCTGAACAGGCGGGTGAGGTTGACCGGGCCATTGACCTGGTACAGCTCGCTTTCGCTGAGGCTGAACTGCTTCAACAGGTAGTCCGACAGGTGTTTCGGGCAGGTATCGGCCACTTCCAGGCGCACGGCGTCACCATAGCGGCGCGAGAACAGCTCACCGCGCAGCGCGCGAGCCAGGTCGTCGACCTCTTCAGAGTCCAGCGCCAGGTCGGCGTTACGCGTCAGACGGAACTGGTAGCAGCCCTTCACCTTCATGCCCTGGAACAGATCGTCGGCGTGCGCGTGGATCATCGACGACAGGAACACGTAGTTTGCGCCCGGGCCGCCCACCTCTTCCGGCACGCGAATAACCCGCGGCAGCAGGCGTGGTGCCGGAATGATCGCCAGACCCGAGTCGCGACCAAAGGCGTCCACCCCCTCGAGCTCGACTATGAAGTTGAGGCTCTTGTTCACCAGCAGCGGGAACGGGTGAGTCGGGTCGAGGCCAATCGGGGTAATGATCGGGGCAATTTCGTCGCGGAAGTACCGGCGCACCCAGGTTTTGAGCTTGGGTGTCCAGTAACGGCGGCGGATAAAGCGAATCTGATGCTTTTCCAGCTCAGGCAGCAGCACGTCGTTGAGGATCGCGTACTGACGCTCTACCTCGATGTGCACCAGTTCGCTGATGCGCGCCAGCGCCTGGTGGGGCTGCAGGCCATCGGCTCCGGCCTGTTCACGGGCGAAGTTGATCTGTTTCTTCAGACCGGCGACGCGAATCTCGAAGAACTCGTCGAGGTTACTGGAGAAGATCAACAGGAACTTGAGGCGTTCCAGCAGCGGGTAGCTCTCGTCCAGTGCCTGCTCCAGCACCCGGATATTGAACTGCAGTTGCGAGAGTTCGCGATGAATGTACAGGCTGCTGTCGTCCAGGCCAGGGACGGCGATTGCCGGGGCCGGCGCAGGCACCGGAGCCACAGGCTCGGCCACCTGTTCCGCTTCAGGCTCGGCCGCCGGAGGCAGGTCTGGCGGGGTTTGCACCATCTCTTCTGGGAGCTCCTGAGCATCCTTGATCGCGACAGGGCTTAGCACTTCATTATTCATCTGGCGTTCCTGAGGACGTTAACGCCCTATCATCTATTGAGCGGCAAGATAAGCGCCCATTATGACGCCCGTGTTACACACATGGGCAAGCCGTGGCAAGTGGCCTCTGGCATTGTCTGCGCTGAAATTGTTCACGTCGAGACACATTTGGACACTTTCACGAACGCGCGCGAAGGGGTAGGCTGCGCGTTCATTTCGCCAGCACCTCAGAAAATGCTTCAACAATTCCTGCAGGATTTCGGCTACTTCGCCCTTTTTCTAGGCACCTTCTTTGAAGGCGAGACCATTCTGGTGCTTGCGGGTTTCCTTGCGTTCCGCGGTTACATGGATATCAATCTGGTGTGCCTGGTGGCCTTCTTCGGCAGCTACGCGGGCGACCAGTTGTGGTACTTCATGGGCCGACGCCACGGGCGCAGGATCCTGGCGCGCAAGCCGCGCTGGCAGGCAATGGGTGACCGCGCGCTGGACCACATCCGCCGCCATCCTGATATATGGGTGCTGAGCTTCCGCTTTGTCTATGGTTTGCGCACGGTCATGCCGGTGGCCATAGGCCTGTCGGGTTACCCGCCACGCCGCTACCTGCTGCTGAACGGGATTGGCGCGGGCATCTGGGCAGTGGCCCTGGGCGCCGCTGCCTACCACTTCGGCGCCATCCTCGAAGGCTTGCTGGGCAACGTCAAGCGTTACGAGCTATGGGTGCTTGGCGGTTTGGTGGCGCTGGGCGGCCTGCTTTGGCTGCGCCGGCGCTTCCGCGCGTTGCGCGCGGAGCGCAGGGCGGCGAGCCAGCCCCAACCCCCAGAGGCTGAGCAGGCTGTAAACCACGAGCAGAAGCCAGGCCAGCGGCACGACCACCGCTAAGCCCAAGGCGCCGGCCAGGTACAATGCCGGCGCATTCAGAAACAGCCGCACCACCTCCAGGCGTGCAGACCAGGGCCGGTTCTCCAGCAACGCGCCCAGCACGAACAAACCAAACGCCATCAGTGACCAACCGAGCACCAGCGCGGCGACCGGCACGTGCTCGGCCACGGCCATCAAGTAGCTGCCCAAGGCCACGTAGACCACGAACTGCGCGCCCACGTAGGCTTGCTGCGCGCGCCCCAGGGCAATCTCGAACTTGCGAAACAGCGCCAGGTCCTGCTTGGCCTGTGGGTAGCGTGCGGCCACATCGGCCGGACGCCAGCCGGTAGGCATGAACCAGATGCGCAGCTTGTCCCACAGGCTGGTGGTGCGCCGGGCGTCGTGCCAGAGCTGGGCATAGAACTGCAGGTTTGCCCATAGCGGGTTCCAGCTGGCCAGCGGCGTGGTCACCCCGAACACCACCGGCTCGGCCGGGTCCTCCTCCTTGAAAGTGCCGAACAGACGGTCCCAGAGAATGAACACACCGCCGTAATTGCGATCCAAGTAAGCAGGGTTTTGCGCATGGTGGACGCGATGATTGGATGGCGTGATCAACACCCACTCCAGCCAGCCAAGTTTGGGGATATGCCGGGTATGCACCCAGAACTGATACAGCAGGTTGAGCGAGGCCACGGTGATGAATACCAGTGGCGGCACGCCCAGCAGCGCCAGCGGCAGATAGAACAGCCACGAGAAAATGAACCCGCTACTGGTCTGGCGCAGCGCCGTGGTGAGGTTGTACTCCTCGCTCTGGTGATGCACCGAGTGCGCAGCCCACAGCACGTTGCGCTCATGCCCCAGGCGGTGCAGCCAGTAGTAACAGAAGTCGTACAGGACAAAGGCCAGCAACCAGACCCACCCTGCCTCTGCCGGCAATCGCAGCAGCGCCAGGTGCTCGAAGGCCAGGGCATAGGTGACCAGCCCTACGCCTTTGGTCAGCAGCCCGGTACTGGTCGACAGTGCGCCGGTACTCAGGCTGTTGATCGAGTCGGCCAGGGTGAAATTGCGCTGGCCACGCACGCGATCGGCGACCAGCTCGACGGCTATCAGCACAAAAAAGAACGGTACGGCCAGCAGTATCAGGTCCATGGGCGCGACCTCAGGCGTTATCCACCAAGATTAGGCCGCACCCGCAGGAATCCCTATGGCGACATCTGCCAAACTAGAGGACATTTAGCGCCTCGACACTGGAGTAATGAGCATGACAAAAAAAGTAGCGGTGATTCTTTCCGGCTGTGGCGTGTATGACGGCGCCGAAATCCACGAAAGCGTGATCACGCTGCTGCGCCTCGACCAGCGCGGTGCGCAGGTGCAGTGCTTCGCGCCGAACATCGCACAAATGCATGTAATCAACCACCTGACCGGCGAAGAAATGCCCGAATCGCGTAATGTGCTGGTGGAGTCGGCGCGCATCGCCCGCGGCGAGGTCAAGGATATCCGTGAGGCCAAGGCCGAAGACTTCGATGCGCTGATCGTGCCGGGCGGTTTCGGGGCAGCGAAAAACCTGTCCAACTTTGCCGTGGAAGGCGCCAACTGCAGCGTGAACCCAGACGTGCTGGCCTTGGCCGAAGCCTTTGCCGACGCCTGCAAACCCGTAGGCCTGATCTGCATCTCGCCGGCGCTGGCGGCGAAGATCTACGGGCCGGGCGTGGTCTGCACCATCGGGAGCGATGCCGGCACTGCGGCGGCTGTCGAAAAGATGGGCGGCACCCATGAAGAATGCGATGTACACGACATTGTCGAAGACACCCAGCGCAAGCTCGTGACTACCCCGGCGTACATGGAGGCCAAGTCGATCAGCGAGGCGGCGGGCGGGATCTACAAGCTGGTGGACAGAGTGCTGGAGCTGACGCACGAGTAAGTGACTGCGTTCGCTTCTTCGCGGGCATGCCCGCTCCCACAGGTCCAGCGCAGGCTTCAAGATCACTCGGTACCTGTGGGGGCAACTCATGAAAAGCCTGCGCGATCGCCTGTAGGAGCGGGTTTACCCGCGAACACCGGCAGAGCCGGTGCCATCCACCGCGCCAGGCTGGGCTGTCGCCTACAGGAACCGTGTCAGCGCTCAGCTTTTCGAGAGCCGGGCAATGATCCGGTCCAGTGCATTGGCAAACGCCTGTTTCTCGCGTTCGCCATAGGCCGCCTGCCCGCCCCCCACCTGGCCCTGCTCACGCAGCTCGGTGAACAGGTTGCGCGCCGCCAGGCGGTCGCCCATGTTGCGCTCGTCGAACTCGCGCCCACGCGGGTCCAATGCGGCCACGCCCTTTTTCACCAGGCGGTCGGCCAGCGGCACGTCACTGCAGATCACCAGCTCGCCAGGCACGGCGTGCTCCACAATGTAATCGTCGGCCGCATCCATGCCGCTGGGCACCACGATCAGACGCACGATCGCGAACGCCGGCTTGGCCACAGCCTGCCCCGCCACCATCACCACCTCGAACTTGCGCTTGAGGGCGAACTTGACGATCAGATCCTTGGCCGCCTTGGGGCAGGCGTCGGCATCGATCCATACACGCATTGGACACTCTCTACATGAACTCAATGCGCCCATCATGCCTGAAGCGCAGCGAAAGCTGGAGCAGGCAAGCGCTGGAAAAATGGCGCCAGAATTTCAATTGCCGCTTATCCGACCCCGCCACTCAGGCTAAACTCGCCACAGTTTCAATGGCCTGCCCGAGCGCGCAATGAACCACCCTCACGAAATACGCCCTGACCTGGACGAAGGCATCGACCGCAAGGTCCTGGCGACATTGCGTGCGCGCTTCCTGCATCTCAACCAGGGCCGACTGCAGCGGGCAAAGGAGGGCCTGTCAACGCGCCAGCAACAGGTACTGTCGCTGCTGCCGCTGCTGTTTCACGTGAACCACCCGCTATTGCCGGGTTACGTCTCCGGCAGCACACCCGCGGGCGTATCGGCTTACGAGCCAAGCGCCGAGCTGGTGGCAGATGCCCAACGCCTGGCCCGCTCGTTCACCTACAAGGCCCAGCATGGCAACCCGCCACGCCCGATCCACGGCCTGTTCCTGATGGGCAGCCTGGGCTCGCTGGCGCAGGCTGAGCACAGCGACATGGACCTGTGGGTGTGCCATGCACCCGGCTTGCCCGAACAGCTGCTGGGTGAGCTGCGCCGCAAGTGCCAGCTGCTGGAGGTCTGGGCGGCAAGCCTGGGGGCCGAAGCACACTTTTTCCTGATCGATACACAGGGCTTCGCCCAGGGTCAGCGCGATGGCCAGCTCGGCTCCGACGATTGTGGCACCACCCAGCACTACCTGCTGCTGGATGAGTTCTACCGCACCACCCTGTGGCTGGCCGGACGCACGCCGCTGTGGTGGCTGGTACCGGTGTACGAGGAGCACAACTATTACAGCTACACCCAGACTTTGCTGTCCAAGCGCTTCATCCGCAGCCAGGACGCCCTTGATCTCGGCAACCTGGCGCACATTCCGCCCGGTGAGTTCGTCGGCGCTGGCCTGTGGCAATTGTTCAAAGGCATCGACTCGCCCTACAAATCGCTGCTCAAACTGCTGTTGACCGAAGCCTACGCCGACGAACACCCTGCGGTGCGCTGCCTGAGCCTGGACTACAAGCAGGCAGTGTTTGCCAACCAGCTCGACCTCGACGAGCTGGACCCCTACGTGATGATCTACCGGCGCATCGAACGTTACCTGCTGCAACGCGGCGAACCCGCGCGCCTGGAGCTGGTAAGGCGCAGCCTGTACCTGAAGGTGAACAAGAAGCTCAGCGATCAGGGCCGCAGCCATGGCTGGCAACGCCGGCTGCTGCAGCGCCTGGCCGACGAGTGGGGCTGGGACCAGCGCCAGTTGGCCCTGCTGGACAGCCGCAGCCAATGGAAAGTGCAGCAGGTTGCCGTCGAGCGGCGTGAGCTGGTTGCCGAGCTTAACCTCAGTTATCGCTTCCTCAGCCAGTTCGCTCGCACCCAGAACGCCAGCAGCCGCGCCGACCAGCGCGACCTCAATGTGCTGGGCCGGCGCCTGTACGCCGCCTTCGAGCGCCGCGCCGGCAAGGTCGAAGTGATCAACCCCGGCATCGCCCCCGACCTCGCCGAAGGCACCCTTACGCTGGTTCAGGCCCCCAACCGCAAGGAGCCGGGCAGCTACCACTGGGAGCTGTACAGCGGCAATCTGAGCACCCATGAGGTGCAGCACTTCAGCCCGATCAAACGCTGCCGCGAGCTACTCGAACTACTGTCCTGGGCCCATCGCAACGGCGTGATCGACAGCAGCACCCGCATGGCGCTGCATCCAGGGGCCAGCGACCTCGGGGAATTCGAGCTGTTCAACCTGCTGGGCTGTCTGCGGCAAAGTATTCCCCTGCCCTTGCCGACCGTCAGCGAAGTGCGCCTGTTGCAGCCCAGCGTTGCCGATGAGGTGTTGTTGCTGGTCAACGTCGGCGTCGACCCGCTGCGTCACCACCGCGACCTGAACGTTTTGATGACCACAGAGCGCACCGACGCGTTGAGCTACGCTGGCGTGCGCGAAAACCTGGTGCTGACCCTGGACCAGGTCACCGTCAACAGCTGGAACGAGGTGCTGGTCCAGCGCTATGACGGCGAACACGCGCTGGTGCGCTGCCTGCGCGACTTCCTCAACAGCCCGGCGCAGCGCGGCCACCGGCCACGGGTGCGAGTACGCTGCTTCTGCCAAAGCCGCGCCCAGCCTATCGGCCAACGCGTAGAAGAAATTTTCGACACTGCGCAGCTGCTGCGGGATCAAGGGCTACACCACCGCTACCTGCTGCAAGTGGCCCACCACACCCATGTGCTGGAGCTGTTGCCCGAGCATGTCAGCCTGACGACCCTGGCCGAGCATGAGGCGCTACTGGCCTACCTGGGCGAAGAGCGCCGCACCTACAGCCCGCTGTACCTGGATGCCAATGCGCTGCAGGACCACGACCTGCGCCTGGTGCTGGAGCAAGGCCGGCCAGCCTGCATTCAGGTGTTCTACCGCCTGCAGGCCGGCTGGGCCGACGTGTATGTGCTGGATGAATACAACGCATTGTGGCAACAACGCCTGCCGCTGCATGACGAAGCGCATCTGCTGTTGCCACTGCAACGTTTTCTGCGCTCGGTGGTGATGCGCCGCGATGCCCGCCTGCCCCTCGATAGCCTGCGACCCGCCTCGCTGGATATCCACTACGCGCAGCTGTTGCCCACCGGCCCAGGCAAGGCACGCAACATCGAGCCGCGCCTGGCCCCGGCCGAGGGCAGCGACCAGCCTTACTATGAGGTACAGGCGATTATCCAGGCGGGTGTAGCGGGCGTGGCGCATGTGACGCTGTACTGCGACCAGCAGGAGTTTTCCGAGCTGGAACATGGTGAGCAGCTGTATGCGGTAGTGGCCCGACAGATCATCGGGCAGCGGCGCGGCGCAGAGCAGTACCGGTGCTATATCACCGACCTGGATTTGTCCGAGCTGCTGGATGACCGGCTGGGGGCAACGCAGGTATACCTGAGCTACAAGCGGGTACTGGAGCAGGCTTTGAATGAGGGGCTGCAGCAGGTTTTGGCGCAGGGCGTGTGAATTCGCAGCACAAGGCGGCTAGCCCTATGCCGCAAATGGGCCGCGAAGCGGCCCTCTGGCCCTTACAGGTCGAAATCACCCGCCGCTTCCGGCTGGTACTCCACTTCCAGCAACTTCAGCTTGAGGGTCTTGCCCCCCGGTGCCGGCCAGTCGATCTGTTCGCCTACCGACAGCCCCAGCAAGGCGCAGCCAATCGGCGCCAGGATCGAGACCTTGCCTTCCGGCCCGGCATCCTTGGGATACACCAGTGTCAGGTGGTAGTCCTTGCCGCTGGCTTCCTCACGGCAGTGCACCCGCGAGTTCATGGTCACCACGCCCGCCGGCACTTCCTCGTGACCAACCACCTGCTCGGCGCGGTCCAGCTCGTCCTGCAGGGCGAGCACACCCGGCGTACTCTCGTCGAGGCTGTCGATCAGACGCTCCAGACGTTGTACGTCCAATCGGGTGAGGATTAGGGAAGGCTTGGTGCTCATGATCCAGTCAGACTCCTTTGAACAGGCAGTTTTCAATGCGCAAATAAAGCAAAACCCCGCCCAAGGGCGGGGTTTGAGAAGGCTTTGGCGTCACCGACGCAGAACCCGACACTACCACAGCCGGGCAAATACTCAAGCCCCTGCGTTCAGTGTGCCTTAGCCTGCTCGCGCAAGACCTGGGCCTCGCGGCAGATCTGCCGGCGTCGTTCGTCATCGGCCGAGCGCCATTCGCGAATGTGCTCGACATGCCGATGGCAACCAGTGCACACCCGCTGTTCGTCCAGCCGGCATACGCTGATGCACGGTGACGGCACTGCCGGGCTGACGTTGCTGTAAAGCGGCTTGGGCGGCCGGACCTGGGCGTTACTCATGTCAGATTTCGTCGAAGTCCAGCTTCTCGCCGGCCCGCTCCCAGACGATACGCTCAAGCATTTCACCCAGTAACTCTTCGCTCTTTTCGCACACCCACTTGCCGCTGTCTTCGTCGTAATCGAAGTGGAAACCACCGGAGCGGTCGGCAAGCCACAACTGGCGCAGTGGCTCCTGACGGCTGAAGATCAGCTGGGCGCCGCCCTCGAACTTGACGGTCAGGACACCAGCGGAGTTCTCCATGTCCAGGTCCAGACCGCTCTCGTCGAACAGATCTTCCAGGGCCTGTTGGGTCGCGTCGACCAGGTCATGGAAACGCGCTTCACTCAAACTCATTGCAGGAACCTCGAAATTGGCTGCGTTACAGGCAAGCCGGGCAAGATACGGGCGCTCGCCGCCGAATGCAAAGGTTTAGCCGTTGCCTTCACCGGCCTCTTCGCGGGCAAGCCCGCTCCTACAGGGGGCTGCGCAGAGGCTAAGCATAGCCCGCCCGGCGGACCGGTCCTTGCATAGGCAAGCCGCCGGTCGCTCGGTATACTCGGGCGCAATACTGCATTTTTCTAAGGATTTCACCCATGAAGCGCCTGATTTCCTCCTTCGCGGCGCTGGTCGCTGTTGCCTGCCTCGTTTCGGCCTGTGGCCAGAAAGGCCCGCTGTATCTGCCTGAAGATGGCGATAACGGCAAAGCGCACAAGTCGCACCAGCACCAGCCAAAAGCCAAGCCGGCCCCGGAACAAGAACAGCAGCCCGAGCTGCAGTCCGAGCCCGAGCAGTCGCCAGCGCAGTAAGGAAACCAGATGAACGCTTTCAATTACCGCGACGGCGAGCTGTTCGCGGAAGGCGTGGCCCTGTCGGCCATTGCTGAACGTTACGGCACCCCTACCTATGTGTACTCGCGCGCCCACATCGAGGCTCAGTACCGTAGCTACGCAGACGCCCTGCAAGGCACCGAGCATCTGGTGTGCTTCGCGGTCAAGGCCAACTCCAACCTTGGCGTGCTGAACGTGCTGGCGCGCCTGGGCGCAGGCTTCGACATCGTCTCCGGTGGTGAACTGGAGCGTGTGCTGGCCGCTGGCGGGCGTGCCGACCGCGTGGTGTTCTCCGGCGTTGGCAAAACCCGCGAAGACATGCGCCGCGCCCTGGAAGTTGGCGTGCACTGCTTCAACGTCGAATCCACTGACGAGCTGGAGCGCCTGCAAGTAGTCGCCGCCGAAATGGGCAAGGTTGCCCCGGTGTCGCTGCGGGTCAACCCGGACGTCGATGCCGGTACTCACCCGTACATCTCCACCGGCCTTAAAGAAAACAAGTTCGGCATCGCCATTGCCGATGCCGAGGCCATCTACGTGCGCGCCGCTCAGCTACCGAACCTGGAAGTGGTCGGTGTCGACTGCCACATCGGCTCGCAGCTGACCACCGTCGAGCCATTCCTCGACGCCCTCGACCGCCTGCTGGTGCTGGTCGACCGCCTGGCCGAGTGCGGCATACACCTGCGCCACCTGGACCTGGGTGGCGGTGTCGGCGTGCGCTACCGTGACGAACAGCCGCCACGGGTGGCCGACTACATCAAGGCCATCCGCGAGCGTGTGGGTGAACGCGACCTGGCCCTGGTGTTCGAGCCAGGCCGCTACATCGTCGCCAACGCTGGCGTGCTGCTGACCCGCGTGGAATACCTCAAGCACACCGAACACAAGGACTTCGCCATCATCGATGCAGCGATGAACGACCTGATCCGCCCGGCCCTGTACCAGGCCTGGATGGGTGTCAGTGCGGTCAAGCCACGTGCAGGCGAAGGCCGCGCCTACGACCTGGTCGGCCCTATCTGCGAGACTGGCGACTTCCTCGGCAAGGACCGCGTCCTCAACCTGGCCGAAGGTGACCTGCTGGCCGTAGAGTCCGCGGGCGCCTATGGTTTTGTCATGAGTTCCAACTACAACACCCGCGGCCGTTGCGCTGAAATCCTGGTCGACGGCGACCAGGCGTTCGAAGTACGCCGCCGCGAGACCGTCGCCGAACTGTATGCTGGCGAAAGCCTGCTACCGGAGTAAGCCCATGCTGCTGCGTTTTACCAAGATGCATGGGCTGGGCAACGACTTCATGGTCCTGGACCTGGTCAGCCAGCACGCGCACATCCAGCCCAAGCACGCCAAGCAATGGGGTGACCGCCATACCGGTGTCGGCTTCGACCAGTTGCTGATCGTCGAGGCGCCGAACAACCCGGAAGTGGACTTCCGCTACCGCATCTTCAACGCCGACGGCTCCGAGGTCGAGCAATGCGGCAACGGTGCTCGCTGCTTTGCCCGCTTCGTGCTGGACAAGCGCCTGACCGCGAAAAAGCGCATCCGCGTGGAAACCAAGAGCGGCATCATCGTGCTGGACGTGCAGAACGACGGCCAGGTGAGTGTCGACATGGGCCCGCCGCGCTTCATCCCTGCCGAAATTCCCTTTGTCGCCGACGCACAAGCGCCAAGCTACCCCCTGGAAGTTGACGGCCAGTTGTACTCGATAGCCGCCGTGTCCATGGGTAACCCGCACGCCGTGCTGCGTGTCGACGACGTGCATACTGCACCCGTGCACGAGCTGGGCCCGAAGATCGAAAACCACCCACGCTTCCCACAGCGGGTGAATGCCGGCTTCATTCAAGTCATCGACCGCCACCGCGCCAACCTGCGCGTGTGGGAACGCGGCGCCGGCGAAACCCAGGCTTGCGGCACCGGCGCCTGCGCCGCGGCCGTGGCGGCGATCAGCCAGGGCTGGATGGACTCCCCGGTGTCCCTCGACCTGCCCGGTGGCCGCCTGCACATCGAATGGGCCGGCCCCGGCAAGCCCGTGATGATGACCGGCCCGGCCGTACGCGTCTACGAAGGACAGGTTCGTCTCTAAACGAGTAACCGCCATGACCGATCAGCCCAAGGTTGTACCCAAGCAGTCCGCCGAGCTCGATGCCGAAGCGGTGGTCGCCTACCTGCGCGCCCACCCTACCTTCTTCGCCGAGCACGACGAGCTGCTGATCGAACAGCACATCCCGCACCAGCGAGGTGACAGCGTGTCGCTGGTGGAGCGCCAGCTCAAGCTGCTGCGTGACCGCAACATCGAAATGCGCCATCGCCTGTCGCAACTGATGGACGTGGCCCGCGACAACGACCGGCTGTTCGACAAGACCCGCCGGCTGATCCTTGACCTGCTCGATGCCGCCAGCCTGGAAGAAGTGGTAATGGCGGTCGAAGACAGCCTGCGCCAGGAATTCCAGGTGCCCTTCGTCAGCCTGATCCTGTTCGGCGACAACGTCGCGCCGGTCGGGCGCTGGGTCAGCAATGCCGAGGCGCAGCAAGCCATCGGTGCCCTGCTGGGCGGTGGCAAGACCGTCAGTGGCAACCTGCGCGAGCACGAGCTGGCTTTCCTGTTCGGTGAAGAGCAGCGCCAGGAAGTGGGCTCCAGCGCCGTGGCAGCTCTTGAGTACCAAGGGCTGCACGGGGTGCTGGCCATCGGCAGCCGCGACCCGCAACACTACAAGAGCAGCGTCGGCACCCTTTTCCTCGGCTATATCGCCGAGGTGCTCGGCCGCGTTGTGCCACGCGTTACCCAGACCCTGCGCCCGGTACGCTGATGAAACGCCAGCTGGAGGCTTATTGCGCACACCTGCGCAACGAGCGCCAGGTGTCGGAGCACACCTCGCAGGGCTACCGTTGCGACCTGGAAAAAGTCATCGCCTACTGCGAAGAGCACGGCATTGCCGACTGGCAGGCGCTGCAAATCCAGCAGCTGCGCCAGCTGGTCGCTCGCCTGCACCACCATGGCCAGTCCCCGCGCAGCCTGGCACGCCTGCTGTCGGCTGTGCGCGGCCTGTACCGCTACCTCAACCGCGAAGGCCTTTGCCAGCACGACCCGGCCACCGGCCTGAGCGCACCCAAAGGTGAGCGTCGGCTGCCCAAAGTACTGGATACCGACCGCGCACTGCAGTTGCTCGATGGGGGTGTGGACGACGACTTCATCGCTCGGCGCGACCAGGCGATCCTCGAACTGTTCTACTCCTCGGGCCTGCGCCTGTCCGAGCTGACCAACCTCGATCTTGATCACCTCGACCTCGCCGCCGGCCTGGTGCAGGTACTGGGCAAGGGTGGAAAGGCCCGCGTGCTGCCGGTGGGTCGCAAGGCTCGCGAGGCGTTGCAGGCCTGGTACCGTTTGCGCGGCATCGGCAACCCGCGCGACCGTGCAGTGTTCATTACCCGCCAGGGCAATCGCATCAGCCCCCGGGCCGTTCGGCTGCGGGTAAAGGCCGCCGGTGAGCGTGAGCTGGGCCAACACCTGCACCCGCACATGCTTCGCCATTCTTTCGCCAGCCATGTGCTGGAATCGTCCCAGGACCTGCGCGCGGTGCAAGAGATGCTCGGCCATGCCGACATCAGCACGACGCAAATCTACACCCACCTGGACTTCCAGCACCTGGCCGCGGTGTACGACAGCGCCCACCCTCGGGCCAAACGCAGCAAAGGCACAGACTCATGAGCATCAAGCTGATCACCTTCGACCTCGACGACACCCTGTGGGACACCGCGCCGGTGATTGCCACCGCGGAAGTCGTGCTGCGCGACTGGCTCGAGGCCAACGCACCAACCCTCGGCAGCGTGCCGGTGGAACACCTGTTCGCCATCCGCGAGCGCCTGGTGCAAGCAGAGCCCGGCCTCAAGCACCGCATCAGCGCCCTGCGCAGGCGCGTGCTGTTCCATGCCCTGGAAGAGGTCGGCTACAGCGAGCAGCACGCACAGGCGCTGGCCAACGAAGGCTTCGAAGTGTTCCTGCATGCCCGCCACCAGGTGGAGATCTTCCCAGAGGTGCAACCGGTGCTCGAGATCTTGCGCCATCAATACATCCTGGGCGTGGTCACCAACGGCAATGCCGACGTCAGCCGGCTGGGGCTGGCCGATTACTTCCGCTTTGCCCTGTGCGCCGAGGACCTGGGCATTGGCAAGCCAGACCCGGCGCCGTTCCTCGAAGCGCTACGCCGTGGTGAGGTGGACGCGGGTGCGGCGGTGCACATCGGCGATCACCCTGGCGATGACATTGCCGGTGCCCAGCGCGCCGGTTTGCGCGCGGTGTGGTTCAACCCGCAGGGCAAGGCCTGGGCTGGCGAACAGGCGCCGGATGCCGAGATCCAGCGCCTGTCGCAGCTGCCTGACGTGCTCGCGCGCTGGCGCTGACGGGGCCGCTTTGCGGCCCATTCGCGGGCACGCCCGCTCCCACAGGGACCGCGCAGGCCCTGGACCTTGTGGTGAACCTGTGGGAGCGGGCATGCCCGCGAAGAGGCCGGAACAGGCAACACAAAACCCACAGGCATAAAAAAGCCCGCAGCGACGGCGGGCTTTTTTGCGATCAGCCACTCAGATAGGGCGGCTGCCGTACTTGTTGTCTGGCTTCTTGGGCGGGTCAGCGACCACGTTGGCCTCGACTTCCTGCACCTTGCCACCGCGAGAAAGGAATTCTTCCATCGCCTTGGCCAGTGCATCACGCTCTTTCTGCTTGGCTTCCATGCTCGGCATCTCGTCTACCGAGACTGCTGCCTTGGATTTGCCCTTGGCAACGGGTGCCGGGCTGCTGTCGTCATCGCCAGCGTCTTCCACGCCGTCGTCAGCCGCCCCTTCAAGGACCTCATCACCCTCGTCTTCGTCGCCTACTTCGAGGTCATCATTTTCCAGATCGTCGTCGCTCATGTTCTACCTCATGACTTGCGAAAAGCAGGTTGGTTATAGACCAGTGCAGCCGTAGACCGGCAGCCACCAGTGAAAATTCAACTGGCCGTGGGTTAGGCCACTGCCCTTGGGTCGGCACTCCTGATGGGAGGCGGTACCCAGCAGGCCCTGCTCCTGGCAGGACCTGACAAATCCATGAGCCCCTGCTGGCCACACGCTATTGGCAAGCCTAGCAAAGGCTGGCGAAGTGTGTGGACTACTCGTCAAACACCCTTCGGCGCGCATTCTAGCGCGCCCGTAGAAAAAGCAAAGCACCATAAACGCCCTGCGACTTGTAAGTTTTTTACCTACGTCACGAACGTGTCGAATAAACCGTTTGCCGTGCGGGAAATGCTGAAAAACTGGCAAAAAAATGCCCGGCAAGCCGGGCAAGTTTTTACCGCGTCGCAGTTACAGGTTGTAGCCGCGTTCGTTGTGCTGAGCCAGGTCGAGGCCGACCGACTCTTCTTCTTCGTTGACCCGCAGGCCCATCACAACATCCAGCACCTTGAGGATCACGTAGGTGACGATGGCGGTGTAGACCACAGTGAAAATCACACCCTTGGCCTGGATCCAGACTTGCATGCCGATGTCGGTGACGGTACCGAAGCCACCCAGTGCCGGGGCTGCGAACACACCCGTGAGGATGGCACCGATGATGCCGCCAACACCGTGCACGCCGAAGGCATCCAGCGAATCGTCATAGCCGAGTTTGCGCTTGAGCGTGGTGGCGCAGAAGTAGCAGAGCACACCCGAAACCAGGCCGATGATCAGCGCGCCAATCGGCCCGACGGTGCCCGCAGCCGGGGTGATGGCGACCAGGCCAGCCACCACGCCCGAAGCGATGCCCAGCGCACTTGGCTTACCGTGACCGATCCACTCGGCGAACATCCAGCCCAGTGCGGCGGCGGCGGTAGCGATCTGAGTGACCAGCATGGCCATGCCGGCAGTGCCGTTGGCGGCAGCAGCAGAGCCTGCGTTGAAGCCGAACCAGCCGATCCACAGCATCGCCGCGCCCATCAGGGTATAGCCGAGGTTGTGCGGGGCCATCGGGGTGGTCGGGTAGCCTTTGCGCTTGCCCAGTACCAGGCAGCAGACCAGGCCTGCGATACCGGCGTTGATGTGCACCACGGTGCCGCCAGCGAAGTCCAGTACGCCCCAGTCCCACATCAGGGCACCGTCACCGCTCCATACCATGTGGGCGATCGGCGCATACACCAGGGTGAACCAGATACCCATGAATACCAGCATCGCCGAGAACTTCATGCGCTCGGCAAAGGCGCCGACGATCAATGCCGGGGTGATGATGGCGAACGTCATCTGGAAGGTGATGAACACCGCTTCAGGGAACAGCGCGGTGGCCGAGGTCAGGCTGTCAGGCGTGACGCCGCTGAGGAAGGCCTTGGAGAAGCCGCCAACGAAGGAGTTGAAGTTGAGCACGCCCTTTTCCATACCGGCGGTATCGAAGGCCATGCTGTAGCCGTAAATGACCCAGAGAATGCTCATCAGGCCGGTAATTGCAAAGCACTGCATCATCACCGACAGCACGTTCTTGGAACGCACCATGCCGCCATAGAACAGGGCCAGGCCCGGAATGGTCATGAACAGCACCAGCGCCGTTGCGGTCAGCATCCAGGCGGTGTCGCCGGAGTTCAGCGCTGGGGCAGCTTCCTCTGCCAGGGCAAGCCCGGGCATTACGAGGGACAATAGGGCTCCTAGCCCTGCGATCTTACGCAGAGTCATGTTGTTTTCTCCTGGGGCGTTGGGTTTGGTGAGGCTTTGTTGCTGCTTAAATCGCGTCGGTATCGGTTTCGCCGGTACGGATGCGGATTGCCTGCTCCAGATTCACCACGAAAATCTTGCCGTCACCGATCTTGCCGGTGTTGGCTGCCTTGGTGATGGCTTCGATTACCCGATCAAGGTCCTTGTCATCGATGGCGACATCGATCTTCACCTTGGGCAGGAAATCGACCACATATTCAGCACCGCGATACAGCTCGGTGTGGCCCTTCTGCCGACCGAAGCCTTTGACTTCAGTGACGGTGATGCCCTGCACGCCGATTTCCGACAGCGACTCGCGCACGTCGTCCAGCTTGAACGGCTTGATGATGGCTGTGACTAGCTTCATGAAACTCTCTCCCGATTTGGTGGACTTGCCCCAGGAAAACAAACCCGTCTCAAGTCTAAGCGCAGCGGTTGGCTTTGTAACGCGTCGTCGGCATCCGGCTCCGCGTGCGCACTGCCTGGTCACAAGGAACTGCTTCAGTGCATGGCTCGTACAGGTCATTGCAGAAACCTTGCCAGTTCCGACAAAGCGCCGAAAAACAGCGCGTTATGTGATTTGGTCGGGATTGGCCAGTCGCCAGCATGGGAAACATGCACAATTTCGGTGCGCAGCAGCGGGGCAAGTTGCGCGAAAAATGTGCAACGGATTAGAAACCGCAGATCATTCTTTGGGAGCAACTGTCTTGCTCAATTTCTAAAAGTTGGCGCGATTCCTGTGGGAGCGGGCTTGCCCGCGAACACGGGCGAAGCTCGTGCCATCCACCGCGGTGTCTTCTTCGCGGGTAAACCGGCTCCTACGAAGGCCAATGTGCACTCAGGCGCCAGGTTTGTGCGTGCTACACTGGCGGCCATTTCTCCGTTTCAGTGGACAGCCCCATGCTCGCGCCCAAAGCCCTTCTCGATGCCCTGAGCGACCAGGCCTCGCGCCTGTTCAGCAGCGATGCCGCCCAGCCCCGTGCGGAACTGGAAAGCCAGTTCAAAGTGTTGATGCAAGGCGCCTTCAGCAAGCTGGACCTGGTCAGCCGTGACGAATTCGACAGCCAGATGGTCGTACTGGCGCGTACCCGCGCACGCCTCGAGGCCTTGGAAAAACAGGTAGCCGAACTGGAAGCCCGGCTGAACCCAACCTCACAGGATGAGTGAATGCAGCCCTCCAGCGCATACCCGGTACTGTTGTTTTCCTACGGCACCTTGCAGGATAAAGCCGTGCAACTGGCCAACTTTGGCCGTGAGCTGAACGGCCAGGCCGACCGTATGCCGGGCTACCGCCTGGACTGGGTCGAGATCACCGACCCTGGCGTACTGGCGACCAGCGGCAAGTCCCATCATCCCATCGTTTCCCCCAGCGGCCAGGCCAACGACAGCGTGGCCGGCATGGTCTTCCAGATCAGCGAAGACGAACTGGCAGCGGCGGACCGCTATGAAGTTGCCGACTACAAGCGCGTTGCCGTCACCCTTGCATCGGGCCTGACAGCCTGGGTCTATGTACGTGCCTGAGACGGTTCGATGCAGGCTGAACCCGCAACGACCCGGTGTGGGGGAAGGCCTGTTTCGGTGGTAGCTCACTTGCATGCAGTGTGCCGCGGAACAACGCCGCCCCGCACTGAGTAAACAGCGTCTTCACCCGGTTGTGCGAATTGAGGATCTCGGCCTGGATATCACCAATGGCCGTATCCCGTGGCTGCAAGCTGACCGCTCGGTTGACCCATTCGATGGCGGCAAAGCGGCTTTGCTTGCGGGTGCCACGCCCCTGCATCCAGGCCAGCCCCAGTTCGGCGCAGGCACGCCCGGCAAGCCACGGGTCCGGGTGCTCGACCAGGCTCAGCAGATAAGCAACCGCCTCGGTCCGCTCCTGCACTTCACCAAACCGGCGTAACAGAATCCCCAGATGCAAACGCGCACGCGCGTTGATCTGCGGGTTGCCCAGCGCGTCGACAAGCAGTCGCCTGACCGCCAGCATGGCACTGCGCTCGTTCAAATCCTCATCGCCATCCATGCGCAGGCAGGCGAGGTTGTACTTGGCCTGCCTGCTGCCCGCCTCCACCGCACGCTGCAGCCAATACCCGGCTGCCTCGTCATCCAGGTAATGCGCCGGGGTGTTGGCCAGGCCGCCATGGTGCAGTTCATACAAGGCTAAGGCAGCACCCGGCAGGTTCAGTTCGGCGCAGCGTTCATACAGGTAGCAGGCCACTTCATGGCGGTTGGCTGCCCACAGCAACCGTGCCACTTCAAGCACTTCGAACCCCGGTGCCTGACCCGCGCACTGGCGATTCACCGCCCGTTGCAACCATAGCCTTGCCTGCTCGGCCGAGCGTGGCAGCGCCCACAGCCCGAAACGGTGCCCGGCCGCGCGCAATGCACAGGCAGCAGCATGTGAACGGCCGTCACACAGGCGCTCAATGGCGCCGTGTAACAGTTGCTTCTCATCTGCCATACCATCACGCAGTATCAGCTCGACCAAACAGCGAAAAGGCACGCCCATGGCGCGGATGGCGCCGAGATCGGCATTGCACGCCAAGCTCGCGGCAAAGTCGCGCATAGCGCCAGCATGGTCTCCCGATACCCTGCTGCGCAGCGCCCCCCGCCATGCCAAAACGACGGTACGCTCTCTGGGCCTTAACGGGCGCTCTGACCAGTCTTCGACCACCTGCTGCCAGTCGGTGACGGTCTGCAACGGGGCAGCGTGTGGCAGCATCAGGCGGCCTTCGACGGCCATCCAGCGCAGCGCATTACGCAAGCGCTCGTCCCAGGTTGCGCATAAGGGGCCACTGATCAACAGCTCGAACGCATCGAGGCTGCCGCCCCAGTGGGGCAGCAGGTACACAGCAAGGGCCTGGATCGCTTCGAAGCAACCGGGGCGGGCAATCAGCGCATGGCGCAGCCAGTAATGGCGAGGATCTTCGTGTTCATGATCGACCCGCTTGCCCAGGTAGAGCGGCAGCGCCTGTGGCAGCTCGGCCAAGGCCAACAACCCATGCCTCACCAGCAACGGCGCTGCAGCTTCCTGCACCTCTACATCGGCATGTGCACTGGGCCTGAAGCGTGCAGGCTCCCCCTGAAACAGTTGGAGCAACCAACCTGGCTCATGGAACTGCGCACTGATTCGCAGCATGCCAATGGCCGCTGCCACGGGGCGCGCAGCACGGTCCATTGCACGCAACAGGTGCGCGGTGGCGGATTCACAAATTTGCGCAACAGCCAGCAAGCGTGCAGCGTTGCGTGGGCCATCAACCTGCACCTGGCAGGCGCGGTGGAAGCAGTGCATGCCCATTACCACTTGTGGGTGGTAAGCCCTGGGGCAGGCGTCAATCCAGGCTCTGAGCACTTGGCTCAGCGCCCTGTCACTCTTGTTTTCCTGATCGAGCAGCATGTGCCCTTCAATGGCCGCCAGGTAGGCCGGGAACTCGCCGGGCGGGGCTTGGCGCCACTGAGCCTCGAGCCTGTCGAAAAAGCGGTTGAGCTCAATGAATGCACTGGCCTGCACCAGTTCGCGAATTACCTTGTGCGTGCGGGTGAGCGTTTGCACGGAGCAATACCTCAAATCCATTTGAAAGAAGAAGCAGTGCCATCCCATGGCAACTGCGGTTGCCCAACAACACTAAGTCATACCTGACGACTGCGCAAAGCCAATTGGATCCATTTTTGCCGAAACCCATGAAAACGCAGGGAGAACCCCTGCCCTGAAAAACCACGACGCACACTTGTTGCGCCTGCCGTGGCAGCACTGGCTATTCTTTGCCCAGCCGCAGGAAGCGGCATTTTCCAGCAACAACGGAGTGTTCATGTCCCTAGCCCTCGTCCACAGCCGCGCCCAGGTAGGCGTGCAGGCACCGGCGGTCAGCGTCGAAACCCACCTGACCAACGGCCTGTCGGGGAAATTGCGCCCGGTGCAGAGCGGCGGCGGCAGCAGGTTTTCGAAATAGCTGCGAGGATTCGGACTAGATACGACTCGTTAGAACGCTGCGACATCCACATCAAGCTGAATACCACCCTGACCATTTTAAAAATGGCAGTGGTGCGTTAGCTTGTGCTGTATTGGGTGGGACTTTAGGTGGCAAGATTGGTGGGGACAAGGGTGGACAAGGCGGGGAATGTTTTGGTGACATACTTTATCGCAGTGTAAATCTATGACAATCACTACTGTAGAACTAGTTGTATTGAGCTGCTTTGTTTTGGCGACACTATCGCTCTTGGTGTTAGTGTATTTATCGTATCGTTATCTAGAGCTTATAGAAACCATGCTTTCCAACTCCAGCTTTGTGACGGGCAATAAAAACCTGTATTCGCGGGCGGGCTTGATTGGGCGTGTCATGCGGATCTGCACGGTGTCGATATTGCTGACTATGCCAAAGGTATTCGTGTATAGAGGGCTGGTTGATTCAAGGGAGGTAGATAGGTTCCCGATGGCGATGCGGTGTCTATTGGTTGTGTTGTGGAATCTTATGCTAGCCTCGTTTTTAATCTTTGCCTGCATGAATGGAAAATAATTAGGCAGCTGCGAAAGTTAGGTTCACTGGTCGGGTCGACAGTGCGCAAAATTAGAAACAGGGCGGCTATGAGGGAATCTAAACTGCGACATTTTATTTGGAACCTATAGAACAGTATCCGTGGGACGCAGCGAACATGCTGGAAACGAAACTATGCCCTTTCACGGTTTATTTGCGTCATTTCACCATACCCCCTTTCGGCTAAGGGGCCATACGAAGACTTGCAAAACATCTATAAGATAGTTTGCAGTTAAGTGTCTCGGTGTGGCTCTATACAGAAAATGGCCGAATTTTAATCATCAGACTCACGCACGAGTGCCATAGCAGAAGCTAGCTTGCGACTGATGGAACTGTGCTCCGGTACCGAAACGCATTAACCAGATGAGCGCGGTGTTCGGTGCGGCCAAGCCGTAATGAGCTCATTCGTTCGTCAACCTCCGGCGCTAACACGATGAAATGGCCGGGGCACAACGGCGTATATCATCAAGCAGATCATGTTCCAGATTTCCTTCCTCTACCGCTACAGGTGTGCCGAACACCGCAAGCTCCGGCGCAAGGCAATTTGCCCATAACACTAAGCCATAGCTGGTACCTGCGCGAAACCTATTGGATCCATTTTTGCCGAAGCCCATGAAAACGCAGGGAAAACCCCTGCCCTGAAAAACCACGACGCACACTTGTTGCGCCAGCGTTGGCAGCACTGGCTATTCTTTGCCCAGCCGCAGGAAGCGGCATTTTCCAGCAACAACGGAGTGTTCATGTCCCTAGCCCTCGTCCACAGCCGCGCCCAGGTAGGCGTGCAGGCACCGGCGGTCAGCGTCGAAACCCACCTGGCCAACGGCCTGCCTCATCTCACCCTGGTCGGCCTGCCGGAAACCACAGTCAAGGAAAGCAAGGACCGGGTGCGCAGCGCCATCGTCAACTCCGGGCTGAAGTACCCGCAGCGGCGCATTACCCAGAACCTCGCCCCCGCCGACCTGCCCAAGGATGGCGGCCGATATGACCTGGCCATCGCCCTAGGCATCCTCGCCGCCGACGGCCAGGTGCCGATTGCCACCCTAGCCGATATGGAATGCCTGGGCGAACTGGCGCTGTCGGGGAAATTGCGCCCGGTGCAGGGTGTGCTGCCTGCGGCACTGGCGGCACGCGAAGCAGGCCGGGCGCTGGTGGTACCACGGGAAAATGCCGAGGAAGCCAGCCTGGCCGGCGGGTTGGTGGTATATGCGGTGGGCCACCTGCTGGAGTTGGTCGCCCACCTGAACGGCCAGGTGCCGCTGCCGCCCTACGCAGCCAACGGCCTGATCCTGCAGCAACGCCCCTACCCGGACCTGAGCGAAGTGCAGGGCCAACTGGCAGCCAAGCGTGCCTTGCTGCTGGCTGCGGCCGGGGCGCACAACCTGCTGTTCACCGGGCCGCCCGGCACCGGCAAAACCTTGCTCGCCAGCCGCCTGCCCGGGCTGCTGCCACCGCTGGACGAGCACGAAGCGCTGGAAGTGGCGGCAATCCAGTCAGTCAGCGGGAAAGCGCCGCTGAACAGCTGGCCACAGCGGCCCTTTCGTCACCCCCATCACTCTGCGTCCGGCCCGGCGCTGGTCGGTGGCGGTAGCCGACCGCAACCAGGTGAAATCACGCTCGCCCATCACGGCGTGTTGTTTCTCGACGAACTTCCAGAGTTCGAGCGGCGCGTACTGGAAGTGCTTCGCGAGCCACTGGAGTCAGGTGAAATCGTGATTGCCCGTGCCCGCGACAAGGTGCGTTTCCCCGCGCGCTTCCAGTTGGTGGCGGCGATGAACCCCTGCCCTTGCGGCTACCTGGGCGACCCCACTGGCCGCTGCCGCTGCAGCACCGAGCAGATCGCGCGCTATCGCAACAAACTGTCCGGGCCACTGCTGGACCGCATCGACCTGCACCTGACCGTGGCTCGCGAGAGCACTACATTGAACAACCAGCCTTGCGGTGAAACCAGTGCCGATGTCGCCGTCAGGGTGGCTGAAGCGCGGGAGCTGCAGCACAGCCGACAAGGGTGTGCGAATGCATTTCTCGACCTTGAAGGTTTAAGGCACCACTGTGGGTTGGTAGCGGCGGACCAAGTCTGGCTGGAAGGGGCCTGCGAGCGGCTGACCTTGTCGTTACGGGCGGCGCACCGGTTGTTGAAGGTGGCGCGGACACTGGCGGACCTGGAGGGATGCGAGACGATAGGCCGGGCGCACCTGGCCGAGGCCCTGCAGTACCGGCCAGGGAGCAGTTAGATTGTCCAGGCTGTGATGCCTCTGCAGGAGCGGGCTTACCCGCGAAGAGGCCGGCACAGCCATACCTCACTGACCGCCGGCCAAAGCCTCTTCAACCGCCTTCAGCAGCACCTCTTCAGAGAACGGCTTGCCCAGGCAGGCCAGTGCCCCAAGGCCCATCGCTGCCCTTACCGAGCCATCGTCCCAATGTGCCGACATGCAGATCACCGGCAAGCGCCACCCCCGCCGTGCCAGCTCACGCTGTACCTCCAGCCCGCTCATCCCCGGCATCTTCAGGTCCAGCAACACACAGCCCGCCTCGCCCGCCAGTGGCGAGGCCAGGAAGGCGTCCGCGGCGGAAAACGACAAGGTCTCGAACCCCGCCGAGCGCAGCAGGTTGGCCAGGCTTTTGCGCACCGAGGCATCATCGTCGACGATGCACACCACTCTGCTCATGCGCTGCCCAGGCTCTCAGACCGCGCGCCGAGAAGGTTGTGCATGGCCGCAAGCTCCAGCAGCGAGCGGGACTGCATCTTGTTCATGATGTTCTTCTTGTGCACCTTGGTCGTCACCTCACTGGTGCCGATCTGCCTGGCAATCTGCTTGTGCGACAAGCCGCCTACCACCAGCGAGAAGACCTGGCGCTCACGCTGAGTCAGGCGCTGGTACTTTTCCTCGACCTGCCGCGCATGGAGCCACTTGCGGCCTTCGGCCACGGCACGGGCGCGCACTGTCTGCAACAAGGTCAGCAACTGGTCTTCATCGAACGGCTTGGTCAGGAACTCCACCGCTCCGGCGCGCATGGCCTGGACTGTCATCGGGATGGTGCCGAAGCCGGTCATGAACACGATCGGCCAGGGCAGCGCCAGCCGGCACAGCGCATCCTGTACCTCCAGGCCGCTTGTACCCGGCAAGTGCATGTCCAGCAGCAGGCAGGCACAGGGGGTTTCCAGGCGGGCCTCGAACAGGGCCTCGGCGCTGGCAAACAAGTGATGCGGGATGTCCTGCGAGCGCAACAGCCGGCCCAAAGCGGTGCGCACCGACGGGTCGTCATCCACGACCAGCACCGGCACGTTCACGCGCTCATCGAGCGGCTCGACAGCCTCGGCCATGGTGTGCAGCAACGACCCACCCAGTGCCTGACCCGGCACCTCGAGGCTGATCTGCGCGGCCAGACGGTAGCCCCGGCGCGGCACGGTCTGGATCAGGCCGCGGTCGCCAAAGGCCTTGCGCAGCAAGGACACCTGCACCTGCAAGTTATTGTCCTCAACCACCGTACCAGCCCACACCTGACTGAACAGCTCGTCCTTGCCGACCACGCGGCCCCTGGCCCTGATCAGCGTGGCCAGCACTTCGAAAGCACGCCCCCCCAACAGGATCGGCTTGCCGTCGACATAGACTTCGCGCCGCTCCAGCGACACCAGGGCATTGCCTATTCGGATCATGGCTTCCTCGCGCGGGCACGGGCGTTTTCGCTGCATGGGCAGCCTAAGCCAGCATACGCATTCAGACAATTATCCCGAGGGATAGGTTGGCCTGAGGACTATACAAAAGCCCGCCAGCCCTCAGGGGACGATAACGGACAACAGCGTGCCCGTTCCTGCCAAGCAGGCTGTATCCCGCATTCATGCTGGGCCCGCTGCGTATACTCGCGCCTCAGGATGTCGCTAGCGGGGGTGCTTTATGCTCGATGAACGCCTTGCCCACAGGCCCATCGATTACGATCAGTCAATCGACGAAGGCTGGCTGAACCAGTGCGAGATCAGCGCGCTGGGCCAGGAAGGTGAACTCAGCTATTTCCGCCTGCGCGACCCAGCCACAAATCAGGCTTGGATTGCCGTGCGCGCCCCGCTCGAGGCCCCTACCGCCTGTCAGCGCCTGGAACGTGACTACCGCCTGCAACTGGACCCGCAATGGGCGGTGATCCCCTCTGCGTTCGTGCGCTCGGCTGAAGGCCCATTGCTGGTGTACCCGGCCGTGCGCTCAGTCGCCGACCTGATCGCGGAAGGCCCTGCGGCGCTGGAGCCGTTTCTCGACATCGCGGTGAACGCCTCCCTCGCGTTGGCGCAAGCGCACGAAGCCAATGTGCTGCACGGTACACTGCAGCCCGGGCATGTGTGCCTGGGCGCCCACCAGCGGGTGCGACTGGGCTTCTTTCGCGCCGACCCGGCAGAGCGGATCAGCGAACAGGGCACCCCGCTCGGCAATTGGGCCTACCTGGCACCGGAACAGGTTTGCCCGCACGGTAGCAGCAGCGACCGACGCAGTGACATCTATGCCCTGGGCGCGATCCTCTACCAGTTATTGCTGGGCGAGCTGCCACTGGCCGGGCGTGACACCCAGCACTGGCGACAGCTGCATGCGGGTGTGCAGCCGCGTGCGGCCTGCGAAGTGGACAGCAACGTGCCGCCACCCCTCAGCCTCATCCTGGCAAAGGCCTTGGCCAAAGAGCCGGACGCCCGCTACCAGAGCGCGCGCGCCCTTGCAGTGGACTTGGCTCACTGCCAGCGGCAGTGGGCCGCCCACAAAACCCTGGCACCCTTCACGCCAGGTTGCGCCGACCCGGTAGCGCCTGGCCGCACACGCCTGTACGGCCGCGGCGCCGAGCAAAAGGCCATTACCCTGCTGCTCAGGGCCTTGCATCGCCACAGCAAACCACAAGCCCTGGTCATCAACGGCGCTGCTGGCATGGGCAAGTCGAGCCTTGTCGAAGCAGCGCTCAAGGTCAACGCCGAAGGTTACTGGGCCGTCGGCAAGTGCAACAGCCAAGCCCAAGCTGTGCCCTACACGCCCTGGATCGAAGTACTCGGCGCCCTGACCACCCAGTTGCTGGCCAAGAACAGTCAGGACCTCGACACCCTGCGCCGCGAAATCCTGCGCCGCATCAAAGGTCATGGCCGCCTGCTCGGCAAGCTGGCCCCGGACCTGCAACTGATTCTCGGCCCACTGCCCCAATTACCCGCCAAGCCCACGCGCCTTGCGCTGCAGAAGGAACTGCACGCGATCATTGAATTCCTGCAGGTTTTCACCCGGCCTGGCCAACCGCTGGTGCTGTTCTTTGACGACCTGCAATGGGCCGACGACGCCACCCGACAACTGTTGGCCCAACTGCTGGCTGAAGCGCCGGCCAACCTGCTGCTGATTTTTACCCGGTGCAACGATACGCCCACCACCAGCGCACCGCTGGCCATACCTGCAACGGTGCGCAGCACCACGCTGAACCTGCGGCCGCTGGCCGTTGGAGCGGTGGCCGAGCTGATTGGCGAGCGCTACCACGTTGCCCCCGAGGAGGCATTTCAGCTAGCCGAACTGGTGCACGACAAAACGGCGGGCAACCCGTTTTTCATCAACCAGATCCTCAGGGCCATGGTCGAGGACCAGCTGTTCATCTTCGACACCCAGGCCATGCGCTGGTCGTGGTGCCTGCAGGCTGTGGCCCGGCACTGCTATTCCGACAATGTGGCCGACCTGATGGTCCACCGCCTGGGGCGCCTGCCGGCACCGCAACGCGACCTTGTGCGGGTCGTCAGCGCGGCGGGCAGCCACTGCGATGAGCGCCTGCTTCGCCAGCTGCTCGCCCAGCCGCCAGGCGAACCGTTGAAAACCTTGATTGGCGCCGGTTTCGTGCAACCGGGCCAGAACGGCTTGGGCTTTACTCATGACCGGGTGATGGAGGCCGCTTATGCACTAACGCCCGAGCACGAGCGCGCCTCGCTGCATGCACGCATCGCCCTGGCCATGCGCCAGGCTTGGCCAGACCACATGCAGGAGGGGCTGTTCGAGCTCGCCAGCCAGCTGCAACGTGCCGCCCCCTGCGGGTTTACAGCGGATGACTGCGAAGCGTTCCTGCAGCTTTTACGCGAAGCCGCATCACGCGCACGCGACGCCGGCGCCTTCGAGCAGGCCGCAGGCTACCTGCACACCGCCGAGCAGTTGCTGCACCACGGCGCCACGCTTGAAAGCCGCGCCACGCATGGCTTTGCCATCGCCTGCATGGCGACGGAGTGCGACATGCAACTGTCACGAACGATCGCGGCCGAGGCACGCCTCACTGAATGCAGACAGCGTGCCCGCTCGGCGTTGGAGCAGGCGCGAGCGTGCCGGCTGCAGGCACTGCTGTATACCTTGCGCGGTGACTATCAGGCAGCCATCGACAGCGCCCTGAGCGGCCTGGACTTACTGGGTATAAGCCCGGTGCGGGGCGTCGACTGGCAACAGGTCGAGGCCAGTCACGCCCATGTACAGGCGTTGGTCGAACAGAAAGGTCGGCATTGCCTGGAGTCGCTACCGCGCACCGAATCGGAGGAAGTGACGGTTGCCACTAGCCTGTTGGCCACCCTGTCATCATCGTTCTTCGTGAAGGATGACATCTGCTTCCTGCACCTGGCCAAGCTGATGGAAATGTCGCTGCTACACGGCGTTGCCCCAGGTAGCACCTACGGCATGGCCTGGTACGGGGTGATGATTGCCGAACGTTTCGGCGCTTACCATGATGGCCATGCCTGTTGCCTGGCCGCGCTCAAGCTGATCGAGCGACACGGTTTCGAAGCTGATTTGACCAGTGCGCTGCTGGCCCTGGACCAGGTCAGCGCCTGGACCTCACCCATGGAATTCGCCCGACGTACCACGTTGGATGCCATCGACTCGGCGCGCCTGAGCGGCGACCTGGCGATGAGCTGCTACGCCTGCAACCATCTGGTATCAGATTCGCTGTTCATGGGCCGCTACCTGCCGGACGTGGTCGAGGAAGTGGCGCAAGGCCTGGCCACTGTGCGTCACCACGGCTACCGCGATGTCGAGCAGATCCTGCAGGCCCAGCAAGCGTTCGTCGCCAACCTGAGTGGCCTGCCCTGCCCGGCCCCGGCCGCCCCCTCCAGGTCGCCCACCACGCGGTTCTTCCAACACCTGTTCGCCGCCATGTGCGCCTTTTACATGGGCAATATCCCGAAGGCCATGCGCGACCTGGCATTGGCCGGTGACAACAGCTGGGCGGCACCGGCGCACATCAACCTGGCCGACTACCACCTGTTCCGCGGCCTGGCCCTGGGCAGCCCCGAAGCCCACGGCAGCCTTGCCGACAAGCTGCGCGAGCTACAGGCCCTGCGCGAGCGCTTCAGCCGCTGGGCCGGCTTCAACCCGGCCACCTTCCGCAGCAAGCAGTTGCTGATCGAAGGCGTCATCGCCAAGCTCGAAGGCGACGGCCTGGGCGCGATCCGCTGCTTCGACCAGGCGCAAATTGCCGCCACAGCTGCCGGTTTCATCCACGAGCAGGCACTGGCCCATGAACAGCTGGCCGAGGTGTGCATCCCCAACGGCCTGATCTCCGGCGCCAACCTGCACCTGCGCATCGCCCGCGACTGCTTCCATATCTGGGGCGCGACCGGCAAGGTGCACCAGCTCGAGACATTGCATCCGTTTCTACGCACCCAACCGATTCAGGAGACCTATCGCGCCACCCACCAGGCCAAGCTGGACCTCGAAGCCGGCATAGAAGCTGCGCGGGCACTGTCCGAGGAAGTGCTGCTCGAAGGCCTGATCGAAACCCTGATGGGCCATCTGACCCAGCACTCCGGTGCCGACCGCGGCGTGTTGCTGATTGTAAGCGGCGCCGAATTCCAGATGGCTGCCCTGGCCCACATCGACGACGCCGGGCTGCACGTGAGCATGGACAACTGCCAGAAGTTCATGACCCAGGCACCGCTGTCAGTCATCAACGCCACCATGCGCACCCGCAAACCGCTGGTGCTCAACGATGCCCTTGATGAGTGCCCTGAGGCCTTCCGCCAACAACTGCAGGCACGCAACGCCCGCTCGGTGCTGTGCCTGCCGCTGGTGATCCAGGGCGTGCTGATCGGCCTGGTGTACCTGGAAAACCGTCTTGTGCCGAACCTGTTCGGCAGTCAGCGCCTGGCCATGCTGGAGATCCTCGCCTCGCAGGCGGCGGTGTCGCTACAAACGGCCAAGTTCTACACGCGCCTGGCCGAGGAGAACCAGATCCGCGCACAGATGGAGGCTGAGTTGCGCCGCTCGCGTGCGGAACTGGCGCGCAGTGCGCACTTGCAGGCGATGAATGAGCTGTCAGCGTCCATCGCTCACGAGATCAGCCAGCCGCTCCTGGGCATCGCCTCCAATGCCGCGGCCAGCCTGCGCTGGCTGAAACGCGCCAAACCCGACCTGGAAGAAGCGATTGCCGGCCTGGAAGATATCCGCAATGACAGCGAACGGGCCGGCAACATCGTGCGGGCGCTACGGTCCTTGGCCAAGCAGTCGCCGATGCAGCTCAAGGCAGTGAAGCTGGACGAATTGATCCGCGAGGTGGTGCGCCTGACCTCGGCCGATGCTGCCAAGGGCAAGGTGAATGTGCAGACGCAGCTACAGGCCGGGGTCTGCGTGACAGCCGACCCGGTGCAGTTGCAGCAGCTGGTGTTCAACCTGATTACCAATGCCTTGGAAGCATTGGCGGGGTATCGCAGTGACGGGGTGCTGAAGATTGGATCGGCGGTGGTCGAGGATGGGGTGGAGGTCTGTGTGGACGACAACGGGCCGGGGATCATGGCGGACGAGCGGGAGCGTGTATTCGATGCTTTTCGTACCACCAAGACCGGTGGCATGGGGATGGGCTTGGCGATCTGCAGTTCGGTGGCTCAGGCCCACGGCGGGCAGTTGCAGGCGCTGGTGTCGCAGTTGGGTGGATGCCGGATTCGCTTCTTTCTGCCTGTGAGCCACTCATAACCTGTGCCGGCCTCTTCGTGGGTAAACCCGCTCCTACAGTCGGCGCAGCCATGGTAGGGGCGGGTTTACCCGCGAAGAGGCCGATACAGGTTTACATCATCGCGAGGCGAGCGCTGCGTAGCTGTTCATCAGGTTGCGGTAGTTGGGAATACGCTGCGACAGCAGGTTGCCCAGCCCTTCGATATCGTTGCGCCAGTCGCGGTGCAGTTCGCAGGCCACCGAGAACCAGTTCATCATCTGCGCACCCGCCTGGGTCATGCGCACCCAAGCCGCTTGCTGCACGGTTTCGTTGAAGGTGCCCGAGGCATCGGTCACCACGAACACTTCAAAGCCTTCCGCCAGAGCCGACAGGGTCGGGAAAGCCACGCACACATCGGTCACCACACCAGCGATGATCAGTTGCTTGCGGCCCGTGGCCTTGATTGCCTTGACGAAATCTTCGTTGTCCCAGGCGTTGATCTGGCCCGGACGGGCAATGTACGGCGCATCTGGAAACATTTCTTTCAGCTCGGGCACCAACGGGCCATTCGGGCCTTGCTCGAAGCTGGTGGTGAGGATGGTCGGCAGG
Source organism: Pseudomonas sp. YQ_5 (assembly GCF_043103305.1). Classification (NCBI taxonomy): domain Bacteria; kingdom Pseudomonadati; phylum Pseudomonadota; class Gammaproteobacteria; order Pseudomonadales; family Pseudomonadaceae; genus Pseudomonas; species Pseudomonas sp. YQ_5. The sequence continues at coordinate 240,468 of NZ_JBICJS010000042.1, forward strand.
CCAAAGAACTTGGCCAGGTCGCCCAAAGCCAGCACGTTGTTCTTGAATTCGTTGGGCGAAAAATCCTGCACCAGCGAGATCAGGCCAGTCTGGTGGTCGACCAGCAGCACCACGGCGTCGTCTTTGTTCAGGCGCTTGTAATCGGGTTGGCTCATGGGGGTGACTCCTTGGGTTGGGATAACGGGCCGGCACTGTCCGCAGGGGTTATACCGGTGGATAGCTTCGGCTTAAGAAAGTACCTGCGCCTGCCGCCAGGCCTTGGGTGGCTGGCCGACCAGGCGGCTGAACGCGCGGGTGAAATGGGCCTGGTCACAAAAGCCGCATTCCAGGCTCACATGGGTGATAGGTGCCTCAGTGGCGAGCAAGCGCTTGGCCTTTTCCATGCGCGCCAGCAGGCGCCAGGCTTGCGGCGAAAGGCCGGTGTTGACTTTGAAAGCGCGGGAAAAATGGCTGCGGGTAAGGTTGCATACCGCGGCGATCTCAATGATCGACAACGGGCTGTGCAACATCAGCTCCTTGGCCCGGCGCAGCCGCGCGGGCGTGAGTGCGCCGGGGGTTTGCAGCGGCGCTTCGGGCGTCCCAGGGTACATGGCGACTCTCCTGTTCAATGCAGAAAGTCTCGCCCCCGGCACATGACGAAGTCCTGAGCCAAACCTGAATTATTGTTAATTGTGCGCTGCTGGCCCTGAGCGTTTTGCCGATACCTTAAGATGCGTTTCGTATTCAGCTTTTGGCCGCTACCAGCGGCCGGCATTCAAGGCGAAAGAGGTATGCAGGAAAAACCCGCCCACCGCACCGTGGCCATGGTGCTGTTCAACGATGTGCTACTGCTGGATGTCACCGGCCCCATGGATGCATTCGCCATCGCCAACCGATTCTTGCCAGCAGAACGGCAATATCGGCTGCTGACCTTGGCCGAGGGACAAGCGGTGGTACGCGGCTCATGCGGCCTGAAGGTAGTGGCAGACCGGCGCCTGGAAGACTTGCCGGAAGCCGTCGACCTGTTGCTGGTGCCCGGCGGCCCAGGAGCCTATGCCGTCGCATTGCCAGGGATCGAGCGCTGGCTACCCAAGGCCGTGCGCCAGGCCAAACGCTTCGGTGCCATCTGCACCGGAGTGTTCCTGCTGGGGCGGGCCGGGTTACTCAATGGCTATCGCTGCACCACCCACTGGAATTACGTGGAGCGCCTGGCACAAGCGTTTCCCGAGGCCAAGGTGGAGACCGAGCAGATTTATGTGATGGATCGCTGCCTGATCACCTCGGGCGGTATCACTGCGGGGATCGACCTGGCACTGGCGGTGGTTGCCGAGGACCATGGCAAGGCGCTGGCCCTGGAAGTGGCCAAGGTGCTGCTGGTTGCCCGTCATCGTCAGGGCGGGCAGACACCTTACGGGCCGTTGCTGGCTGCGGTACCACGCGACGACTCGCCGATTGCCCGGGTGCAGGCCTATATAGTCGACCACATCGAGCAGGCGTTCACCGTGCAGAAAATGGCCGAACTGGTGGCCATGAGCGGGCGTAACTTTGCCCGAACGTTTCTGCGCGAGGTGGGAATGACGCCGCTGCAGTACCTGCAGAATGCGCGCATCGACCGCGCGCGCAAGCTGCTCGAAGGCAGCGACCTGCCGTTAAAGGTTGTGGCGGCGCAGTGCGGGTTTGGCAGCGACCGGCATTTGCGCAAGGTGTTCTGTGAGCGGATAGGCATGACGCCGGCGCAGTATCGCACGCAGTTTGGTGGGGGTTGAGCGCGGGCCACTCACACAACTGACCACAGCCACCGTCTCTTTTTTCAGGACAATGTTTCTTCCCGACATCAGATTGTCTAATGCCACCCCAGCCTCCAGAATCGTCGGCCAACCTGTAATAACGCTGCCCCGGCAGCTCATGGAGTAAGAGCCAATGCCACACGAAGGCAGCCTTCTGCAAACTGCGGTGATCTTCCTGCTTGCCGCCGTCCTCGCCGTCCCCCTGGCCAAGCGCTTGCAACTGGGTGCCATGCTCGGCTACCTGCTCGCCGGTGTGGTCATCGGCCCGCAAGCACTTGGCCTGGTCCACGACACAGAAAGGGTGGCGCACATTTCCGAACTGGGTGTGGTCTTGCTGCTGTTCATCATCGGCCTGGAGCTGTCGCCCAAACGCTTGTGGCTGATGCGCAAGTCGGTGTTTGGTGTCGGCACTGCCCAAGTGTTGCTGACCGGCGCGGTTATCGGCGCCATCGCCCTGTTCGGCTTCAGCCAGACGCTGCCCGCGGCCATCGTGCTCGGTCTGGGCCTGGCGCTTTCGTCCACCGCCCTTGGCCTGCAGAGCCTGGCCGAGAACAAACAACTCAATGCCCCGCACGGCCGTCTGGCGTTCGCCATCCTGTTGTTCCAGGACATCGCCGCGATCCCGCTGATCGCCTTGGTACCACTGCTGGCCGCCACTGGCCCGGACATCAGCAGTGGCGACAGCCTGGAGAATGGGCTGAAGGTATTCGCCAGCATCGCCGTGGTCATCATCGGCGGCCGCTACCTGTTGCGCCCGGTGTTCCGCACCGTGGCTCGCACCGGCCTGCCGGAAGTTTCCACTGCCACCGCCCTGCTGGTGGTGATCGGCACCGCCTGGCTCATGGAACAAGCCGGTATTTCCATGGCCCTGGGCGCCTTCCTCGCCGGCCTGCTGCTGGCAGACTCGGAATACCGCCACGAGCTGGAATCACAGATCGAACCCTTCAAGGGCCTGCTGCTGGGGCTGTTCTTCATCAGCGTCGGGATGGGTGCAAACCTGCACCTGCTGCTGGAGATGCCGCTGGTGGTGCTGGGCCTGACCCTGTTGCTGGTGGCCGTGAAGCTGGTGCTGCTGGTCGGCACCGGTCGCCTGGCCGGCGGCCTGAGCGGCGCCAGCGCGCTGCAACTGGGCATGGTGCTGGCCGCCGGCGGCGAGTTTGCCTTTGTGGTGTTCAAGCTGGGCAAGGACCAGGGCCTGTTCGATACCCAGACCTACGACCTGCTGCTGATGACCATTACCCTGTCGATGGCCATCACCCCACTGCTCATGATTGGCTGCGCCCGTGCCCTCAAACGCGCGCAGCCAGTGCGTGAAGTGCCCGACCATTACAAGGCCATCGACGCCGGCACGCCGCGGGTGGTAATCGCCGGCATGGGCCGCATGGGCCAGATCGTCGCACGTATCCTGCGGGCACAGAAGATCCCGTTCGTTGCCCTGGAAACCTCGGTGGATGCCATCGAGATGACCCGTATGTTCGAACAGGTGCCGGTGTTCTACGGTAACCCGCTGCGGCCCGAAGTACTGCATGCGGCCAAGGTGGGTGAGGCGGAGTACTTCATCATCACCATCGATGACCCGGAGGCCGCCATTCGTAGCGCTGAACGGGTGAAACGCCTGTACCCGCACCTGAAAGTGCTGGCCCGGGCGCGTAACCGCCAGCACGTACACAAACTGGCGGATGTGGGCGCCGAGCCGATTCGCGAGACATACCACTCCAGCCTGGAAATGGCCCGCCGGGCACTGGTGGGGTTGGGCCTGAGCGATGAACAGGCGGCGGACCGCATTGCACGGTTTACCCAGCATGACGAAGAGGTGCTGGAGGCCCAGGGGCAAGTGCGTGATGACCGGGCCAAGGTGATGCAGACGGGCAAGGAGGCGCGGGTGGAGCTAGAAAGGTTGTTTGAATCGGATGCGGGTTGAGGCCTTTTGGCGCATGCCTTGAGGGTTGTAGTGCCTGTGAGATCGAGCGCCGCCCGCGCGGCGCATCGCGAGCAAGCTCGCTCCTACATTTGTTTCGGGCCAGTATTGCCTGTGCCTGCGCGCGCGACCGCCCTGTTTGTCCCCCACGA
>NZ_JBICJS010000043.1:0-402 GCF_043103305.1 Pseudomonas sp. YQ_5
CGCAGAAGGTGCAGCCTAAGGGCAAGACCGGTCGCGCCGATGTTGCGCTGACGATGATCAACAAACTGTATGGCATCGAACGCGACCTCAAGGATGCCAGCGATGAACAGCGATTCCTCGGTCGTCAGGAACGAAGCCTGCCGATCCTTGAGCAGTTGAAAAGTTGGCTCGACAAGACGCACTCACAGGTGACACCGCAAAGCGTACTGGGCAAGGCGGTGCTTTACCTGGCAAACAACTGGAACCGCTTGGAGCGGTATGTCGAGGCGGGCCACCTGCCGATCGACAACAACCTGGCAGAGCGGGCCATAAAGCCGTTTGTGATCGGGCGCAAAGCTTGGCTGTTCAGTGACACGCCCAAGGGAGCCACGGCTAGCGCGCAGATCTACAGCTTGGTCGAAA